>JBDTUO010000231.1:0-5479 GCA_040007675.1 Rubrivivax sp. | reverse complement strand
GTCGATGAACGGCATCGAGCTGCAGGACCGCGAGTTCTTCGCCGCGATCCGCGAGAAGCGCGAGCCGAACTCGAGCGTCGCCCAGGTGCTGCCCTGCTACCAGGTGCTGCACCGGCTCGAGCAGCAGCTCGCCGGCTGACCGGCCAAGCCCGGCGCTCGACCCATTTTCGAGAGTTCCCATCCCCGTTCCCACCCTGACCAAAGCAGGAGACAACCGCATGACCATCACCCGCAAGACCTTTCTACGCAGCGTCGCTGCAGCCGCCGCCACGTTCGCGCTGGCGCCGTCGGTGCAGGCGCAGGACGTGACGCTGCGCTTCCACCAGATGCTGCCGCCGCAGGCGACGATTCCGGCCAAGGCGATCAAGCCCTGGGCCGAGAAGGTCGAGAAGGAGAGCGGCGGCCGCATCAAGGTCCAGCTGTTCCCGAGCATGCAGCTCGGCGGCAAGCCGCCCGAGTTGTTGGACCAGGCCAAGGACGGCGTCGTCGACCTGATCTGGACCGTGCTCGGCTACACGCCGGGCCGCTTCCCGAAGTCCGAGGTGTTCGAGCTGCCCTTCTCCAGCGGCAAGGCCGAGCCGGCGTCGCGCGCGTTTCAGGAGTACGTGCAGAAGTACGCGATGGACGAGTTCAAGGACGTCAAGCTGATCGCGGTGCACGTGCACGGCCCCGGCCTGTTCCACAGCAAGGACCCGATCACCAAGCTCGAGGATCTGAAGGGCATGAAGGTGCGCGGCGGCTCGCGCGTCATCAACATCATGCTCGAGCAACTCGGCGCGACGCCGGTCGGCCTGCCGGTGCCCGCCGTCGGCGAGGCGCTGTCCAAAGGCGTCATCAGCGCGACCACCATCCCGTGGGAGGTCGTGCCGGCACTGAAGGTGCAGCAGATCGTCAAGAACCACACCGGGTTCAGCGGTGAGAAGGGCTTGTACACGCAGACCTTCGCCGTCGCGATGAACAAGGCCTCGTACGACAAGCTGCCGGCCGACCTGAAGAAGATCATCGATGCCAACAGCGGCATCGAGGCGGCCGGCAGGTTCGGCCGCGCGATGGACGAGGGCGACGCGGCGGGCCTGGAACTCGCGAAGAAGGCCGGCAACAACATCATCACGCTCGACCCTGCGGAGACCAACCGCTGGCAGCGTGCGGCCGCCGGCGTGCGTGCGGTCTGGTACAAGGAAGTGTCCGAAAAGGGCATCGACGGCCCGATGCTCGCGGCCGAGGCCGAGAAGCTGATCGCCAAGCACAACGCGGCGAAGAAGTGACCCCCGCCGCCTGCGGGCGGCCTCCCGGGGCCGGCCGGCGCTGCCGGCGGCCCCGATTTTTCTTGCCATTCCCATGAGCACTCTGATCTACGGCATCAGCCGCGCAATGGCCTGGATCGGCGGCGCGGTGCTGACCGTGATCGCGCTGCTCAGCGTCGCCAGCATCGCCGGGCGCGCGCTCAGCGGGCTCGGTCTCGGGCCGGTGCCGGGCGACTTCGAGCTGGTCGAAGCCGGCACCGCGCTCGCGGTGTTCTGCTTCATGCCGTGGGCCCACCTGCGGCGCGGCCACGCGATGGTCGACCTGTTCTGGAACGCCTACCCCCCCGCGCTGAGACGCGCGCTGGAGATCGCGGCCGACGCGCTGATGCTGATCGTGTGGGGGCTGCTCGTGTGGCGCATGGCACTCGCCACCGGTGACTACCGCGCCAACGGCGAGGTCACGTTCATCCTGCAGATGCCGGTCTGGTGGGGATATGCCGCCTCCCTCGTGCCGGCGGCGGGCGGCTGCATCGTCTACGCGTGGCGCCTGCTCGAGGACTTCCGCCTCGTGGCGCCACCGGCCGGTTTCCACAGCGCCGCCACCGGGGGGCACGCCTGATGGACCCGCTGCAACTCGCCGCCTGGTCGTTCCCGCTGCTGCTGGCGCTGATCTTCCTGCGCGTGCCGATCGGGCTGTCGATGCTGGTGCTGGGCCTGATCGGCTCGTGGCTGGTGTACGGCAGCGCACCGCCGCTGCTGAACCAGATGAAGACGATGGCGTACAGCACCTTCAGCAGCAACTCGCTGTCCATCGTGCCGCTGTTCCTGCTGATGGGTCAGTTCGCCGCGCTCGGCGGCATGTCGCGCGCGCTGTTCAAGGCGGCCGAGGCCTTCATCGGCCATCGCCGCGGGGGCGTCGGCATGGCCGCGATCGGCGCCTGCGCCGGCTTCGGATCGATCTGCGGCTCGTCGCTCGCGACCGCCGCGACGATGGGCCAGGTCGCGCTGCCCGAGCTCAAGCGCGCCGGCTACAGCGGCGCGCTGTCGACCGGACTGCTGGCGGCCGGTGGCACGCTGGGCATCCTGATCCCGCCGTCGATCGTGCTGGTGATCTACGCGATCCTGGCCGAACAGAACATCGCGAAGATGTTCGCCGCCGCGTTCGTGCCCGGCATCCTCGCCGCACTCGGCTACATGCTGGTGATCAGCCTGTACGTGCGCCTCGCGCCCGGCTCGGCCGGCCAGATCGAACGCATGCCGTGGCCCGAACGCATGCAGGCGCTGGCGGCGGTGTGGCCGGTGCTGGTGATCTTCGTCGTCGTCATCGGCGGCATCTACACGGGCCTGTTCACGCCGACCGAGGGGGCGGCGGTGGGCGCGGTCGCGACCGGCGCGCTGGCCTGGCAGCGCGGCGGCCTGAGCGGTCCGAAGCTGCGCGAGGCCTTCGAGGCCACCGCGAGCGGCACCGCGATGGTGTTCATGATCGTGCTCGGCGCGGCCGCGTACAACACCTTCCTCGCGTTGTCGCAACTGCCTCAGGAACTTGCCGGCTGGGTCGGCACGCAAGGCTTCGGGCCCTACACCGTGCTGTGGGCGATCCTGCTCTTCTACCTGGTCTTCGGCTGCGTGATGGACTCGCTGTCGATGATCCTGCTGACGATCCCGATCTTCTTCCCGATGATCTCCGGGCTCGACTTCGGCCTGGCGCCGGAACACGCAGCGATCTGGTTCGGCGTGCTGGTGCTGATCGTGGTCGAGGTCGGCCTGATCACGCCACCGGTCGGCATGAACCTGTTCGTGATCCAGTCGATGGCGCCCGAGACCTCGATCCGCGACACCTACCGCGGCGTGCTGCCGTTCGTCGTCAGCGACCTGCTGCGTGTGGTGGTGCTGGTCGCGTTTCCGGTCATCACGCTCTTCGTGCTGCGCTTCTGAACTCGACCCCTGGTGATGCCCTCCGCCACGCCCTTGCCGACCCGCCGCATCGCCGACCTCGAGGTCAGCGCGATCGGCCTGGGCTGCATGAACTTGAGCCATGCCTACGGCCGCCCGCCGCCGCCGGACGAGGGCGCCGCGCTGCTGCGCGACGCCCTCGCGCGCGGCGTCACGCTGTTCGACACCGCGGCGCTGTACGGCTTCGGCGCCAACGAGTCGCTGCTGGGCGCCACGCTCTCGGCGCAGCGCGACCGCTTCGTGCTGGCGAGCAAATGCGGCCTGTCGGGCGTTGACGGCAAGCGCGTGCTCGACGGACGCCCGAAGGCGATCCGCGCGTCGGTCGAACAGAGCCTGGGCCGGCTGCGCACCGATCGCATCGACCTGCTGTACCTGCACCGCTGGGACAAGTCGGTGCCGGTGGAAGACAGTGTCGGCGCGATGGCCGACCTGGTGCGGGCGGGCAAGGCACGCCAGCTCGGCCTGAGCGAGGTGTCTGCGGCCACGCTGCGGCGGGCGCATGCGGTGCATCCGATCGCCGCCGTGCAGACCGAATATTCGCTCTGGACGCGAAATCCGGAGATCGCGGTCCTCGACGCCTGCCGCGAAGTCGGCGCCGCCTTCGTCGCGTTCAGCCCCGTCGCGCGCGGCGTTCTGACCTCGATGCCGCCGGAACCCGCCGCGCTCCAGGCCGGTGACCTGCGGCGCGCGATGCCGCGCTTCCAGCCCGAACACTGGCCCGCGAACCTCGCCTTGCTGCCGGCCTACCGCGCACTCGCCGAAGAAGCCGGCGTGACGCCGGCGCAGCTGGCGCTGGCGTGGTTGCTGTCACGCGGGCCGCACGTGATTCCGATTCCCGGCACCACAAGTCGTGCGCACCTCCATGAGAACCTGGCGGCCGCGAACCTGCCGGTCGATCCGGCGTTTCTCGAACGGGCCGGTGCGCTGATCGACCAGGACCGCGTCAGCGGACCACGCTACACCGCGGCGACGCAGGCCGAGGTGGACACCGAGCAGTTCTGACGTGCGCGGGCCACGGCGCGGGGTAAGAATGCCGCCATGCTTCACCTGCTGAATCTGCTCGCCGCGATCGCGCTGCTGGTGTGGGGCACGCAGAACGTGCGCGCCGGCATGCTGCGGCTGCTGGGCGAGAAGCTGCGTGCGGTGCTGGCGGCGAGCACCCGCTCACGGCCGGCCGCACTGCTGGCGGGCCTCGGTGTCACCGCGCTGGTGCAGTCGAGCACCGCGACCAGCCTGCTGGTGTCGTCGTTCCTCGGCAAGGGCCTGATGCGCACACGCGCGGCGCTGACGCTGATGCTGGGGGCCGAGATCGGCACCGCGCTGATGGTCGTGCTGTTCTCGTTCGACCTGTCGTGGCTGTCGCCGCTGCTGATCTTCGTCGGCGTGGTGCTGGTGATCTCGCGCGAGAAAAGCACCGCCGGCCGCATCGGCGGCGTGCTGGTCGGGCTCGGCCTGATCACGCTGGCGCTGCAGCTGATCACCGCGACGACGCAGCCGCTGACCACATCGCCGACGGTGCGCGGGCTGCTGGCGTCGATGACCAACGATTCCGGCTTGGAGCTGCTGGTCGGCGCATTGCTGACGGTCGTGTCCTACTCCAGCCTCGCGATCGTGCTGCTGACGGCCAAGCTTGCCGAGCAGGGCTTGCTGACGACGACGATGGCCTTCGGCCTCGTGCTCGGAGCCAACCTCGGCAGCGGCATCGCGGCCTGGCTGTCGACGACCGGGGCGCCGCAGGCGGCGCGCCGCGTGCCGGTCGGCAGCCTCGGCTTCAAGCTCGCCGGCTGCCTGATCGCGATCCCGCTGCTGCCGACGATCCAGCTCGCATTGCAGGAATGGCTGCCATCGGCGGAGCAGCAGGTGATCGCGTTCCACCTCGGCTTCAACGTCGCGCGGGCGCTGCTCTTCGTCGGCCTGACCGGCCCGGTGGCCCGGCTGCTCGACCGCTGGCTGGTCGACCGGCCCGACGCGACGAGTCGGCCGCAGCACCTGGACCCGGTGGCGCTGCACACGCCGTCGCTCGCGATCTCCTGCGCCGCGCGCGAGGCGATGCACCAGGCCGACGTGGTCGAGACCATGCTGCGCGGCATCGTGCCGGTGCTGGTCGACAACGACCGCGCGCTGGCGCAGCGCCTGCGCAAGATGGACGACACGGTCGACGATCTCTACAGCGCGATCAAGTTCTACCTGACCCAGATCTCGCGCGAGGCGCTGTCGGAGCGCGAGGGCCGGCGCTGGACCGACATCGTCTCGTTCACGATCAACATGGAGCAGATCGGCGA
>JBDTUO010000230.1:0-5507 GCA_040007675.1 Rubrivivax sp. | reverse complement strand
TGATCGCCAAGATCGACATCCCGGTGCGCCAGGTGCTGATCGAGGCGCGCATCGTCGAAGCCGACGACAGCTTCGGCCGCTCGCTGGGCATCAAGCTCGGCGCGGTCGACCTGCGCAAGCCCAACAAGGCCGGGTTCGTCGTCGGCGGCAACTACGACGCCGTCGGCGTGCAGACGGGCCAGCTCCCGGCGCCGATCGACTTCAGCAACTCGCAGATGGTCAACCTGCCGGCCAACACCAGCAGCCTCGGCGCCGGCCTCGACGCCGCGACCTTCGCACTGGCGCTGTTCGGCTCGTCGGCCAACCGCTTCCTGAACCTGGAGCTGTCGGCGCTCGAGGCCGAAGGCAAGGGCAAGATCGTGTCCAGCCCGCGCGTCATCACGACCGACCAGAAGCCGGCCTCGATCGAGCAGGGCGAGGAGATCCCGTACCAGAACGCGACCTCCAGCGGCGCCACGGCGGTCGAGTTCAAGAAGGCCAGCCTGCGGCTGGAGGTGACGCCGCAGATCACGCCGGAGGGCAACGTCATCCTCGACCTCGCGATCACGAAGGACAGCCGCGGCGCGCTGACCCTGGCCGGCCCGGCGATCAACACCAAGCGTGTCAACACGCAGGTGCTGGTGGAGAACGGCGGCACGGTCGTGATCGGCGGTATCTTCACTCAGGACGAGCGCAACGAAGTCAACAAGGTGCCGTTCCTCGGTGACATCCCTGTGGTCGGCAACCTGTTCAAGAACACCGCGAAGACCACGAACCGCACCGAGTTGTTGATCTTCATCACCCCGAAGGTCGTGTCCGACCGGTCGGCGGCACGCTGAGAGAGGCTGGGACATGTTTCTTCATCGCATCATCGCCTCGCCGGCACGCTGGCTCGCCCTCGGCGCCCTGGCGCTGACCCTCTCTGCCTGCGGTGGCGGGGGCGGCGGCTGCGTCGACGCCTTCGGCGGCAACGCCTGTTCCAGCAATGGGGGTGGCGGCCCGGCCGATCCAACGGTCGCGATCGACCGCCTGTCGCTGACGCTGAGCAAGACCAGCATCAACAACTCGGGCAGCGACAGCGTCGTTGCCACCGCCACCGCGGTGAACGAGAACAACCAGACCGTGGCCGGCGCGGACGTGCTGTTGAGCGTCGACAACGAGGCCGAGGTCGTGGTCGACGGCACGCAGACGAATGCCAGCGGTCAATTGACCGGCACCGTCCGCATTGGCGAGAACCGCAGCAATCGCACCATCAAGGTGACCGCGAAGTCGATCAGCGACGGCTCGATCGTCGCCGAGAAGACCTTCCAGGTCGTCGGCGCCGACCTCACCGGCACGCCGGTGCCGGCGGTGATCGCGCCGTCGGGGGCGGGCGAGGTCAAGTACCGGCTCGTCGACTCGACCAGCAACCCGATGGTGAACGTTGCCATCGTCGTCGCCGGCGCCGACGGCGTCGAGACGGCCGGCGTCACCGGCAGCAACGGCGAGTTCAACTACGCCTACACCGCGCCCGGCGCCGCTGGCAACGCAGTGATCCGCGCCACAGCAGGCGGTGACGCGCTGGAGACGACGGTGCTGGTGCAGGCGGCCGGCGGCGGCAGCATACCGCCGGTGAACGCGGGCGCCACACCGGTGCTGTCGGCATCGGTGTCGGCCAACCCGAGCGTCGTGGCGGTCAATACCGGGACGACGAGCAACCAGTCGCAGATCCGTTCGCTGTTCCTGACCAATGCGAACGCGCCGGTCCAGAACATCCGTGTGCGCTTCGACCTTGCTGGCGACGCGAACTCCGTGGGCGGTACGTTCAGCACCGGCGCCAGCATCGTGTACAGCAATTCCAACGGAATCGCGACGACGGCGTACGCGCCGGGTACCCGATCGAGCCCCACGGACGGCGTGACCATCCGCGCCTGCTGGGACTACGCCGACTTCGCGGTCGGTGCCTGCCCACATGAGGTGAAGACGACGCTGACCGTGGTCGCCGACCCGGTGTCGATCACCATCGGCACGGACAACCTGATCGGGACCGGGACCTCCGGATTGACCTACACCAAGCGCTACGTGGTGCAGGTCGTCGATTCGTCCGGCGTCGCCAAGGCCGACGTCCAGATCTCGCCGTCGGTCGATCTGCTGCGTTACCAGAAGGGCTTCTACACGGTCTCTGGCGACAAGTGGGCCAAGGTGATCATGGCGTCGCAGTGCGACAACGAGGACCTGAACCGCAACAACGTCGCCGAAACCTACGCGGACGGCTGGATCGAGGATGTCAACGGCAGCTACAACCTGACGCCGGGCCGGCCGGCGCTGGAGCCGCGCAAGGCAGACGTGGCAATCTCGTTCGAGGGCGGGGTCAGTCGGACAAATGCCATCGGCCAGGTGGTGTTGACAGTGGAGTACCCACAGGATCTCGGTACCTGGGTCGAATTCAACCTGCTGGTGGCCGCCGGGGTGTCGGGAACCGAGGGCCGCGCGAACTACCAGAGCTTCCTGCCGGTGCCGGCCGCGGCGTTGAGCAACAAGGATGTCGCACCGCCTTTCGTCGTGAGCCCGTACGGCGTGGAGGCCAGCCCGACGGCCACCAAGGCCTACAACGGCGTCACCTATACGCTCTGCACCAACCCGAACTGATGTCGACCGTGACGTGATCGTCGCCCTCGTCGGCATGCCCGGCTGTGGCAAGTCCACGGTCGGGCGCCACCTGGCACGACAGTTGGGGCGGCGCTTCGTCGACAGCGACGCCGAGATCGAGAAGCGGCTCGGCGCCACGATCCGCGACTGGTTCGCGCAGCACGGCGAAGCGGCGTTTCGCGACGTCGAGCAGGAAGTGATCGAGCACTTGACCCACGACGACGGCACGGTGCTCGCCACCGGCGGCGGCGTCGTGCTGCGGCCGGCCAACCGCGACGCGCTGCACGGCCGCTGCCAGGTGTTCTACCTGCGCTCCTCGCCCGAGGAACTGAACCGCCGGCTGCGCCACGACACCCATCGGCCGCTGCTGCAGGTCGACAACCCGCAGCGCCGGCTGCGCGAACTCTTCCGTGAGCGCGATCCGCTGTACCGCCGCACCGCGCACTACGTCGTCGAGACGCCGCGCCCGTCCGTGCCGGCCCTGCTGAACATGGTGCTGATGCAGCTCGAACTCGGCGGCTGGGTCGACCCCGCGCTGGTGCCGTCGCCGGTCGGCCTGGGCGGCGGCGGCTCCTAGCCGACGCGGGCCGCGGTCTCATATCAGTCGCGCGGCACCGAAGCGCGGCGGTCGGGCGCCTGCGCGGCGGCCGTGAGCGTGCGCAGGAAGCTGGCGAGGTCTGCCGCCTGCGACGGGGTCAGCCGCAGCGCACGCAGCAGTGCACGCGGCGCGCCGCCGTCGGCATGCAGGCGACCTTCGTCGAGCTGATCGTAGTGGCGCACGACGTCCTCGATCGTCGCTGCGCTGCCGTCGTGGAAGTACGGCGCGCTCAGGCCGAGGCCACGCAGCCCGGGGACCTTGAACTCCCCGTAGTGGCGCGGCTCCAGCACGACGTGCCGTGTGGGGACCGCCCGCGCGTCGTCGGGCGCGGCGTCGGAGAAGCGGCCCAGCCGCGTGTAGGGGCTGGCCAGCAGACGGCGCAGGCCGCCCCAGCGCCCGGCGTCGGCGCCGTTGGCGGTGAAGAAGGGCCGGCCGACATCGGCGAACTCGCCGTTCGTGAACGCGGGGCCGCTGTGGCAGAAGAAGCACCGTGCCTCGCCGATGAAGAGTTTGAGACCGCGCTGCGCCGCTTCCGGATAGCGCGCCGCGGCGCGCGCGTCGCCCCGGGCCAGCGCATCGCGGAAGGCGTCGAACGCGGTGCGCGGCGACACCAGCGTGCCCTGGTACGCCGCCAGTGCCTTGGCGAGGTTGACGAGCGCCGCCAGGTCAGCCGTCGGGGCCCGGAAGAGCGCCCGGTAGCGCGCCCGCAGGTCGGCGTCACGGTCCAGCAATGCCCGTACTGATGCCGGCGTCGCGGCCAGCTCGTCGGCCGCCGTCAACGGGGCCAGCGAGGCCGCCCACAACGAGTCGTGCGCGCCGTCCCAGCCGAACCAGCGCTGCAGTCCGGAGTCGATCAGGCTCGGCGTGTTGCGGCCCTGCCGCGCCGTGCGCTGGCTGTCCTGGAAGGCGCGCTGCGGGTCGTGGCAATCGGCGCAGGCGAGCCGTCCACTGGCCGACAGGCGCCGGTCCGCGAACAGCCGACGCCCGAACTCGATCGCGTCCGCGTGGCCGTCGACGCGGTTGCCCGGGTCAGCCTCGCGCACCGGCGGCCACGGTCCGTGCGCCTCGATGCGCGCGCGCTCCGCGGGGCTGAATTCGAGCAGCCCGGCCCGCGCCGGCGCCGCGGCGATCAAGGCCGCCAGCAGGATCCAGCGGATCACCGGAGTTCGATCGAGTCCTGCAGGCGCTCGGTGCGCCCGCCGCCAGGCGGCCGAACGTCGAGCTGCAGCGCCCAGCGGCCCGGCATGTGGAACAGCAGTCCCTCGGCGCGCCAGCGGCCGTCGCCGAGCGGTGCGAGGCTCGGTCGGTAGTTCATGCCGTGGCGGTGTTCCGGCATCGTCGCATCGACGCGCACGAGCACGGCGTCGGACGGGCACAGCTGCACGTCGAGCGTGAAAGGCTGACCGACCACGATCGGTGCGCCATGGACCTTCCACGCGACCTGGATACCGCCTTGCTGCAACGGGGGTGTCGGCAGCGGACATGCCGCGGCGGGCAAAGCCACCGCGCACAGCGCGAGCGCGGCCCGCTTCACGGCCGCTCGAGCAGCGTCTTGCCGAACAGCGCGTCGCCGTTCTTCCAGGCGAGGCGTTCTGCCACCTCGGTCGGCAGGTCGGCCAGCCATTGGCGAGACCAGTTGGCGTGTTCGACCACGAAGTGCCACCGCTCCGGCGTGAAGGTGTCGGTGCCCACCAGGAAGCGATCCGGAAACTCCAGGAAGACGGCCCGCCACGCGGGGTCGACCTTGCCCTGGCTCGCGTGGTCGCTGCGAAAGGCAAGGTCGCACCACAGGTTCTTGTGCCGGCGCAGCATGTCGCGCACCGCGTCGGCGGAGTCGAAGCCCGAATGCGCCCACAGGATGCGGGCCTGCGGGTCCTGCACAAACTGGCGCTCGATCGCGTCGGCGTCCGAATGGGAATGCAGAAACAGGCCGTGCTCGCGAGCGAGTTCGACCACGCGGCGCACGACCGGCAGGTCGGCATCAGCGCCGTAGACATGGTATTCGCCGAGCGCGACGTAGCGGTAGGCCTTCAGGCGCGACTCGAGGTGGGCGATGACGGTGGTGTCACGCACCCACGAGCTCAGCTCGCCGCGCCGCCGGTACGGCCGCAGCACCGGGATCACGAGGTCAGGCGCCAGCGCGTGCAGCTTCTGAGTGCCGTCGTCGCTGCTGCTGGAGACCATCGCGGCCTTCAGACCGGCGTCGCGCAGGATCTGGATCGCCTGCGCCGGTGGCAAGGTCTCCCAGGCGTCGTGGCTGTAGTGAAGGTGCGAGTCGAAGATCGGCAGCGGCGGCGCCGCG
>JBDTUO010000229.1:0-5513 GCA_040007675.1 Rubrivivax sp. | reverse complement strand
AGTTCACCGCCGAGGCCGGCCCGGGCGACTTCATCTACGTGCCGCCCTACGTGCCACACCAGGAGATCAACGCGAGCCGGACCGAGACCCTCGAGTGTGTGCTGGTGCGCAGCGACGGCGAGGCGGTGGCGGTGAACCTGGACATCGACCCCGCGGAACCGCCCGAGGACGTGGCCTGGGTCGACCCGACGCACCCGGGTTGATCGGCGCGCCAAGAAATGACATACGGGCCCCGCGGGGCCCGTCGTTCTTCGTCTGCTGGCGGAAAGGGAGGGATTCGAACCCTCGGTACAGGAAACCTGTACACCGGATTTCGAGTCCGGCGCATTCGACCACTCTGCCACCTTTCCTGCGTGTCGTTCTGCGTGTGGTCTCGCCGTGAAGCGAAGCCGCGCATTCTAGCTCAGGGCACGAAGCGCAGAGTGAGGCCGGGCAGCCGCGGATCGCTCGGCGCGGTCTGCCAGACCTCGCCCGCGGTCACCGGCCAGGCGTCGGTCAGCGTACCGGTCGTGACGACGTCGCCGGCCGCCGCGTGCCAGTCGGGCGACTCGAGCGCCATCGCCTGCAGCCACAGCCGCAGCGCCGTCACCGGGCCGTCGAGCACGTTCGCACCGCGGCCGTGGTCGACTGCCGTGCCGGCGCGCTGCAGCGCCAGCGTGAGCGCGGCCAGATCGGGCGCCAGCGTCGGCCACGCCGCCGCCGGAGTGCGCGGGCCGACGATCAGCCGGCCGTGCAGCCCGCCGTCGAGCACCGGCTCGATGGCGCTCGCGAAGCGCCAGCCCTCGATGTGCGTGTGCACGATCTCCACGCCGTGCGCGACCCAGGCGATGCAGCGGAACAGGGCGGCCTCGTCCATCCCGGCTGTCGGCGCGGTGGCCAGGCCGAACACGATCTCGGGCTCGATCCGCGGCTGCACCAGACCGGCGAGCGAGATCGTCGCGTCCGGGCCGCCGTCGAGCAGCGTCAGCGTGTCATCCCAGACCCGGCCCCAGATCGGCCGGTGCACGCCGTAGCGCGGCCAGATCGTGCGGTTCGTGAAGCCGATCTTCCAGCCGCGCGGCCGGTGGCCGGCGGCGATGCGCCGACGCTCACGTTCGTGGGCAATGCAGTACGCCGCCGCGAGGTCCGGCGCGCCCGGTGGCACGCCGCCGTGCCACGGCAGCAACGTGGCGCCCGCGGCCGCCGCGTCCAGCGCGTCGGCCAGTGCGACGGCATGGTCGTTCACGGCGCCATGCGCTCCATGCCGCCCAGGTAGGGCCGCAGCGCCGGCGGGATCGTGATGCTGCCGTCGGCCTGCTGGTGGTTCTCGAGCAGCGCGACCAGCGTGCGCCCGACCGCGAGGCCCGAGCCGTTGAGCGTGTGCACGAACTCCGGCTTGCCCTGCGTGACGCTGCGGTAGCGTGCCATCATGCGGCGCGCCTGGAACGCCTCGCAGTTGCTGCACGAACTGATTTCGCGGTAGGTGCCCTGCGCCGGCAGCCAGACCTCCAGGTCGTAGGTCTTGGCAGCGCCGAAGCCCATGTCGCCGGTGCACAGCAGCACCACGCGGTACGGCAGTTGCAGCGCGCGCAGCACCGCCTCCGCGTGGCCGACCATCGCCTCGAGCGCGGCGGCACTCTCCTCGGGCCGCGTGACCTGCACCATCTCGACCTTGTCGAACTGGTGCTGGCGGATCATGCCGCGCGTGTCGCGGCCGGCGCTGCCGGCTTCGGACCGAAAACACGGGCTGTGCGCGGTGAGCTTGATCGGCAGCGCGGCGGCGTCGAGGATCTGCTCGCGCACGCTGTTGGTGAGCGGGATCTCGCTGGTGCTGATCAGGTACTGCTCCATCTGCTGCTCGTCGCCGCCGCCGGCCCCGGGGTCGCCGGGGCCCCGGCCCCGGTAGACCCAGAACATGTCGTCCTTGAACTTCGGCAGCTGCCCGGTGCCTTCGAGGATCTCGCGGTTGACGATGTACGGCGTGTGGCACTCGGTGTAGCCGTGGGCCTGCGTTTGCAGGTCGAGCATGAACTGCGCGAGCGCGCGGTGCAGGCGCGCCGCCGGGCCGCGCAGGAACGAGAAGCGCGCGCCGGACAGCTTCGCACCGGTCTCGAAGTCGAGCCCGAGCGGCGCGCCGAGATCCACGTGGTCCCTGGGCGGGAAGTCGAATGGCCGCGCGCCCTCGCCCTCCCCGCTCGGGCTCCAGCGCCGCTGCTCGACGTTGCCGGTCTCGTCGGCGCCGTCGGGCACGTCAGGCTGCGGCAGGTTCGGCAGCCCCATCTGCATGCCCGACAACTCGGCCTGCAGCAGGTCGAGCCGCGCGGCGCCAGCCGCCAGCTCGCCCGCGATGCCACCGGTCTCGGCCATCAGCGCCGCGCTGTCTTCGCCGCGGCCCTTCGCGATGCCGATCTGCCTGCTCAGCGCGTTGCGCCGCGCCTGCAGCTGTTCGGTCGAGGTCTGGATCTGCTTGCGCTCGGCCTCCAGCGCGCGCCAGTGCGCGACGTCGAGGAAGGGTTGCGGCGCGCGGCGCCGTTCGAGCTGCGCGACGACACCGTCGAGGTCGCGGCGCAGCAGGGTGGGATCGATCATCGGGGCGTCTTTCGGGGCGTCTTTCGGGGGTCGGCAGGTCGTCCGGTCGGCAGCGCCGGCGCTTCGGTCGAGACGCGCGCGCGCGGGCGGCCCGCTCGGGGTCGCGACGCGGGGCGGTCAGGATCGGGTCGCGGCGGTTTCGGCCATGCTGCGGTCGCCGAGCCCACGCGGCAGCGGGAAGTGCACCGACTCGGCAACGCCGTCCATCTTGCGGATCGCCGTCGCGCCGAGCTCGCGCAGCCGCACGATCACCTGCTGCACCAGCACATCGGGCGCCGAGGCGCCGGCCGTCAGGCCGACCCGCTGGCGACCGTCGAACCAGGCCGGGTCGAGGTCGGACGCGGCGTCCACCATGTGCGCCGGCGTGCCCAGGCGTTGCGCCAGCTCACGCAGGCGGTTGCTGTTGCTGCTGGTCGGGCTGCCGACGACGATCACGACGTCGACCGTCGGCGCCAGCAGCTTGACGGCGTCCTGCCGGTTCTGCGTCGCGTAGCAGATGTCCTGCTTCTTCGGCTCGCGCACCTGTGGGAAGCGGCGCTTGACGGCGGCCAAGATGCCGGCCGCGTCGTCCACGCTGAGCGTCGTCTGCGTCACCACCGCCAGCCGCTCGCCGCGCGGCTGCACGTGCGCCACGTCGGCGATGTCCTCGACCAGGTAGATGCCTTCGGTCAGCTGGCCCATCGTGCCTTCGACCTCGGGGTGGCCCTTGTGGCCGATCATCACGAACTCGTAGCCTTCGCGGGCCAGCTTGGCCACCTCGACGTGCACCTTGGTCACCAGCGGGCAGGTGGCGTCGAAGACCTGGAAGCCGCGTGCGGCCGCCTCCCGCCGCACCGCCTGGCTGACGCCGTGGGCGCTGAACACCAGCGTCGCGCCGGGCGGCACGTCGGCCAGGTCCTCGATGAAGATCGCGCCCTTGGCCTTCAGGTCGTTGACGACGTAGGTGTTGTGCACGATCTCGTGGCGCACGTAGATCGGCGCGCCAAAACGCTTCAGCGCGCGCTCGACGATCTCGATCGCGCGGTCCACGCCGGCGCAGAAGCCGCGCGGCTCGGCCAGCACGATCTCCTGCAGCGGGCTCTCAGCGGCCAGGTTCACAGCACCCCCAGCAGTTGCACCTCGAAGCGCACGGGCTGGCCGGCGAGCGGGTGATTGAAGTCGAACAGCAGCCAGTCGGCCGCGCTGTCGCGCACGACGCCGGCATAGCGCGCCTGGCCGTCCGGGGTCGGGAAGTCGACCACGTCGCCGACCGCGTAACTCGCACCCGGGTCCCCCAGCTCGGCCAGCAGCGAGCGCGTCACGCGCTGCAGCAGATCGGGGTTGCGCTCGCCGTAGGCGGCGCCCGCCGGCAGCTCGAAGCGCTCGTGGGCGCCATCCGGCAAACCGACCAGCAGCGCCTCGATCGCGGGCGCGAGCTGCCCGCTGCCGAGCGACAGCGTGGCCGGCCGGTCACCGAAGGTGCTGACGATGTCGGCCCCGTCGGGACCGCTGAGGCGGTAGTGCAGGGTCAGGAAGGACCCCGGCTGCACGGTGTTCACGAGGCGGCGATGGCGCACGGACGCGCGGCTAGACTGGGCCCCGATTCTACGAAACGCCTGCGACGGCACTGCATGGGCCCGAAAGACCTGCCGATCGACCAGCGCCCGCGCGAAAAACTGCTCGCCCGCGGTGCGGCAGCGCTGGCCGACACCGAACTGCTCGCGCTGCTGCTGCGCACCGGCCTGGCGGGCCAGGGCGTGTTCGCGCTCGCCGACGACGTGCTGCGCAGCTTCGGGGGTTTCGCCGGCCTGCTGCAGGCGGATGCCGCCGCACTGGGGCGCATCAAGGGCCTGGGGCCGGCCAAGCGCGCCGAACTCGCCGCGGTGATGGAGATGGCGCGCCGTGCGCTCGCACAGCAGGCGCAGGCGACGCCCGTGTTCGACGCCCCGGCGACGGTGAAGGACTACGTGGCGCTGCAACTCGGCGGGCGGCCGCAGGAGGTGTTCGCGGTGCTGTTCCTCGACGCCCAGCACCGCCTGATCCGGCTGCAGGAACTGTTCACCGGCACGCTGACGCAGACCAGCGTCTACCCGCGCGAGGTCGTCAAGGCGGCGCTCGCGGCGCAGGCAGCGGCGGTGATCCTGGCGCACAACCATCCGTCGGGCGTGGCCGAGCCCTCGCGCGCCGACGAGTTCCTGACCGCGACCCTGAAAGCCGCCCTGGCGCTGGTGGACGTGCGCGTGCTGGACCACCTGGTGGTCGGGCGCGGGCAGGTGGTGTCGCTCGCCGAGCGGGGGCTGATGTGAAACCGACCCGGCTGCAGGACCTGGCGGCGCTGCGCGACGCCCTCGCCCGGGCCGATGCAGAGCGTCGCGCGGCCGCGGCACGCGCGGCGGAAGCGCGGCAGGCCGAGCGCGCGCAGCGGGAACTGTTCGCGCGCAGTGTCGGCCCGGTGCACACGCTGGTGGACCACGGCCGCGCCGAGCTCGCCGCGCCCCGGCCCGCGCCGCTGCCGCTGCAGCGCGAGGCCGACGAACGCGCGGCGCTGCGCGAGGCGCTGTCCGACGAGGTCGACATCGAAACCTTGCTGCTGACCGACGACGGCCTCAGCTTCCGCCGCGCCGGCGTCGGGGCCGACGTCGTCGCGCGCTTGCGCCGCGGTCACTGGTCGATCCAGCGCCAGATCGACCTGCACGGGCTGACGCGCGATGAGGCGCGCAGCGCGCTGGCCGAGTTCGTGCGCAGCTGCCAGCGCGCGGGCGAGCGCTGCGTGCGCGTCGTGCACGGCAAGGGCATCGGCTCGCCGGGCCGTCAGCCGGTGCTCAAGGCCAAGGTGCAGCGCTGGCTGGCGCAATGCGCCGAGGTGCTCGCGTTCGCCCAGGCGTCCGGCCCGGATGGCGGCGCCGGCGCACTGATCGTGCTGCTCGAGTCGCGCCCCTGAGGCCGACCGCCCTGCCCCACGTCCC
>JBDTUO010000228.1:0-5514 GCA_040007675.1 Rubrivivax sp. | reverse complement strand
GGCAGCGGCCAGTCCGACAAGGCCGAGCTGATCATCACCGACAACCGGGTGCTGTTCCACCGCGTCGCGAACACGCTGAACTATCTGGACATCAAGACCGTCATCGTGTCCTGCGGCACCTGCTATGACCAGTTGCAGGGCTACCAGTTCGAGGACATCTTCCCCGGCTGCCGCATCATCGACATCCACGAGTACCTGCTCGAGAAGGGCATCACGCTGCCGGCCGGGGAGCGCGGTGCCTACCTGTTCCACGACCCCTGCCACAGCCCGATGAAGCTGCAGGACCCGATGAAGACCGTCAAGGCGCTGGTCGGCCCCGACGTGCTGAAGAGCGAGCGCTGCTGCGGCGAGAGCGGCACGCTCGGCGTGACGCGCCCGGACATCAGCACCCAGGTGCGCTTCCGCAAGGAGGAGGAGATCCGCAAGGGCGAGGCGGCCCTGCGCGCGGCCGGCACGGTGGGCGCGGCGGCCGACATCAAGATCCTGACCTCGTGCCCGAGCTGCCTGCAGGGCCTCAAGCGCTACGAGGACGACCTGACCAACGGTCTGCTGGAGGCCGACTACATCGTCGTCGAAATGGCGCGCCGCCTGCTCGGCGAGGACTGGATGCCGCGCTACGTGGCGCAGGCCAATGCTGGCGGTATCGAGCGCGTGCTCGTCTGAGGGGCGACGGGCACCGCCCTGACGGGATGTCGGCCACTGCGCGCGCTTAGACTTCCATCCTGTCGATCCCCGCGAGCCCCATCCGCATGACACGCTCCGCTCCGCCGCAACCGACCGCCGTGACGGTGCACCAGTCCTCGCGCCAGCTCGAGCTGGCGTTCGACGACGGTGCCGCGTTCCGCATTCCGTTCGAGCTGATGCGCGTGTATTCGCCATCGGCCGAAGTCCAGGGGCACGGCCCGGGCCAGGAAGTGCTGCAGACCGGAAAGCGCGCGGTCGGCATCGACAGCATCGAGCCGGTCGGCAACTACGGCCTGCAACCGCGCTTCAGCGACGGCCACGACACCGGCATCTTCACCTGGGAATACCTGTACCGGCTCGGGGTCGAGCAGCAGGCGCTGTGGGCCCAGTACGAGCGGCGCCTGGAGGCCGCCGGTGCCAACCGTGATGCCCAGATGACGCCGGTGGCGGCCGCTTCCGGCGGCGCCTGCGGTCACCACCACTGACCAGATGGTGCAGACGCACTTCGGCTACGAGACCGTCGACGAATCCGACAAGGCGCGCCGCGTGCGCGGCGTGTTCGATTCGGTGGCGTCGAAGTACGACCTGATGAACGACCTGCTGTCCGGGGGGCTGCACCGGGCGTGGAAGGCCTACGCGGTGGCCGTCGCCGACGTGCGCCCCGGCCAGCGTGTGCTCGACATCGCCGGTGGCACCGGCGACCTGGCGCGTGCGTTCGCGGGCAAGGTCGGACCGCAGGGCCTGGTCGTGCTGACCGACATCAACGAATCGATGCTGCGCGCCGGGCGTGACCGCCTGCTCGACGGCGGCGTCGCGCTGCCGACGGTGGCCTGCGACGCCGAGCGCCTGCCCTGGGCCGACGCGAGCTTTGACCTCGTCAGCGTCGCGTTTGGTCTGCGCAACATGACGCACAAGGAGCGCGCGCTGGCCGAGATGGCCCGCGTGCTGCGCCCGGGCGGCCGGCTGCTCGTGCTCGAGTTCTCGAAGGTGGCGCCGCCGCTGCAGGCGGCCTACGACTTCTATTCGATGCGCCTGATGCCGCTCATCGGCAAGTGGGTGGCGGGCGATGCCGCCAGCTACCGCTACCTCGCGGAATCGATCCGCATGCACCCCGACCAGGCGACGCTGAAGGCGCTGATGAAGGACGCCGGCTTTGGCCACGTGGACGTGCACAACCTGGCCGCCGGCATCGTCGCGTTGCACGTGGGCATCCGATGCTGACGGGCCTGCTCGTGGTCGGCCACCGGCTGCGGCGCCGTCCGGACCCGCGCCCGCCGGCGGTGACGACGACGATCGGAGGGCTCGACGTCGACGCCTTCGAAACTCTGGCGCAGACGCGGTTTCGGCAGCTGCAGGCGGCCTGGGACGCGGCCGACCACGAGGCCCTGGCCCGGCTGACTCTCGGCCCGCTGTGCCGCGACCTGTGCGAGCAGCTGTACGCGCGCGGCGGCACCGCACAGCACACCGAAGTGCTCGAGCTGCACGCCCGCTTGCTCGCCGTCGACCGGGTGCAGACGGCCTGTCTCGCGCGGGTCGAGTTCAGCGGCCACCGGCGCGAACAACCCGGCGCGGCGGCGTGCACGTTCCGCGAACTGTGGTGGTTGGCGCACACCGGCGCGGCGGACCCGGCGGCCAGTGAAAGCCACGGGGGCGGGGCTGCGGCGTGGCAGGTTGCACGCGTGCTTGCCGTCGATTGACGTCGGCTGATCGCCCGGCAGCTGCACGGCCGGGATAATTCCGGGCATGAAAGTCACCGTCATCGGCACCGGCTACGTGGGGCTGGTCACCGGCGCCTGTCTCGCGGAGATGGGCAACCACGTCGTCTGCCTCGACATCGACGCCCGCAAGATCGCCCTCCTCGAGGCCGGCGGCATACCGATCCACGAGCCGGGCCTGGAGGCGATCGTCGCCCGCAATCGTGCGGCCGGGCGCCTGCAGTTCACGACCGACGTCGCCGCCGCGGTGGCGCACGGCACGCTGCAGTTCATCGGCGTCGGCACGCCGCCCGACGAGGACGGTTCGGCCGACCTGCAGTACGTGCTCGCCGCGGCCGCCAGCATCGGACGCCACATGACCGACTACAAGGTCGTCGTCGACAAGAGCACCGTGCCGATCGGCACCGCCGACCGCGTCCGGGCGGCGATCGCGGCCGAGCTGGCCACACGGGGTGTGACGCAGACCTTCGCCGTCGTGTCGAACCCCGAATTCCTGAAGGAAGGCGCGGCGGTCGAGGACTGCATGCGGCCCGACCGCATCATCGTCGGCGCCGACGACGAGCGCGCGATCCTGTTGATGCGCGCGCTGTACCAGCCCTTCATGCGCAACCACGACCGGCTGCAGCTGATGGACCTGCGCAGCGCCGAGTTCACGAAGTACGCCGCCAACGCGATGCTCGCCACCCGCATCAGCTTCATGAACGAGCTGGCGCTGCTGGCCGAGCAGGTCGGCGCGGACATCGAGCAGGTGCGCAAGGGCATCGGCTCCGACCCGCGCATCGGGACTCATTTCCTGTACGCCGGCACCGGCTACGGCGGCAGCTGTTTTCCGAAGGACGTGAAGGCGCTGGTCCACATCGGCCACGCGCACGACATCGACCTGCGTGTGCTGACCGCGGTCGAGGCCGCGAACGAGCGCCAGAAACACGTGCTGGTCGACAAGGTCGTGCGCCGCTTCGGTGAAGACCTGCGCGGCCGCACGTTCGCGGTCTGGGGTCTGGCGTTCAAGCCGAACACCGACGACATGCGCGAAGCGCCCAGCCGCGTGATCGTCGAGGCGCTGGTCGCCCGGGGTGCCGCGGTGCGGGCCTACGACCCGGTGGCGATGCCCGAGGCGCGGCGCGTGTTCGACGGCACCGCGCGCCTGAGCTTCGTCGAGCGCGCCGAGGACGCGCTGCCCGGTGCCGACGCGCTGCTGCTCGTCACCGAGTGGAAGGAGTTCCGCACGCCGGACTTCGAGCACATGAAGACCGCGCTGAAGCAGCCGGTCGTGTTCGATGGCCGCAACCTCTGGGAGCCGGCGCTCATGGCCAGCTTCGGGCTGGAGTACCAGGGCATCGGCCGGGGCTGAGCGCGATCGCGCCCGGCCGTCGCCCGCCCCCGGCGTCCTGCAGCAGGCGTTCGAGGTCCCGGCAGCCGGCGCCGGCTATGCACAGCCGCCATCCGCTGCCGGTCGCACCCGAGACGGCCAGCCGCAGCGCCGGCACCCGCAGCGAGGCGGGGGCGACCCACCAGCCGTCACGCAGCACGGCGCCGTCCGGCGGCTCCATGCCGGCGCCCGACCCTTGCACCCGCGACTCGACCAGGCGCAGGCTGCCGCCGTCGACCTGCCAGCGTTCACGCCATTCGACGCGCTCGACCGAATGTGTCCAGGCGAGCGTGAACGAATCGGCGGCGATCGCGAGCAGCACGCCGCCGGCGGCGGCGCACAGGCTCACCGCGGCGCCGCGACCGGCTGCGCGCCAGGCGTCGGCCGCGTGCGCCGCCAGTGCCAGACGAAGACGGCCAGGCCGAGCGCGAAGCCGATCTCGTCGGTCAGCGGCAGCGCAGCGATCAGCGTGATCGCCGCCGCGGCAGCGATCACCCGCTCGGGCCACGTCATCGGACCGCGCAGGTAGCCGATCACGGCCGCGCCCCACAACGCGATCGCGCACACGGTCTTGATGACGATGTACGCCACCGCGACCGGCAGGCCCCAGGACGCCGCGAGTGCGCCGCCCGGCTGCAGCATCAGCGCCGGCGTGTAGACCGCCATGAACGGGATCACGAAGCCCGCCGCCGCGACCTTGATCGCCTGCATCGAGATCGCCAGCCCGCGCTCCTTGGCGATCGGCGCGGCGGCGAAGCAGGCCAGCGCCACCGGCGGCGTCAGGTCGGCGAGGATGCCGAAGTAGAAGACGAACATGTGGCTGACCAGCAGCGGCACGCCGAGCGCCAGCAGCGCCGGCCCGGCGATGCTGGAGGTGATGATGTAGTTCGGGATCGTCGGGATGCCCATGCCGAGCACGAGGCAGGTCACCATCGTCAGCAGCAGCGATGCGAACAGGCTCTTCTCGCCGACCGAGACGACGAACTGGCCGAAGGTGTTGGCCGCCCCCGTCAGCGTCATCGTGCCGATCACGATGCCGACGATCGCGCACGCGACGCCCACCGGCAGCGCGGTTTTTGCGCCGTGGGCGAGGCTGTCGCGGCACAGCGCCAGCGTGCGACGGCCGCCGTGCGTGACCGCACTGGCGAGGATCAGCACCCCGATGCCCGCCGTCAGCGCCGTCATGCCGAAGCGATCGAAGCTCGCCGCGACCAGCCCGAGGCCGATCCAGAAGATCACGCGCACCGTGGTCGACGGCAGGCCGAGCGCGATCGAACCGCCCAGGATCAGCATCACCGTCAGCGCCAGGCCGACGGTGCCGGCGAACAGCGGCGTGTAGCCCGAGAACAGCAGCGCCACCAGCACGACGAGCGGCAGCAGCAGGTACCAGCGCGCCTTCAGGGCGCGCATCGGCGAAGGCAGTTGATCGCGCGGCAGGCCCACGAGGCCCGCGCGGCCGGCCTCGAGGTGCACCATCCAGAATGCCGACAGGAAGTACAGCATCGCCGGCACGATGGCGGCCTTGACGACGGTGTGGTACGGCACGTCCAGCGTCTCGGCCATGATGAAGGCGACCGCGCCCATCACCGGCGGCATGATCTGGCCGCCCATCGACGCCGTGGCCTCGACGCCGCCAGCGAAGGCCGCGCGATAACCGAAGCGCTTCATCAGCGGGATCGTGAACTGGCCGGTGGTGACGACGTTGGCGACCCCCGAGCCTGAGATCGTGCCCATCAGCGCCGACGA
>JBDTUO010000227.1:0-5523 GCA_040007675.1 Rubrivivax sp. | reverse complement strand
CGCCGAGGAAGGCGCCGAAGTCCTGCTCGAAGCGGCGCGCCTTCGGCCCCGTCGTGATCCAGCCGCTCTTCAGCGAATCGACGACCTCGGCGATCTCGTCGTCGCCGATCTCAGGCAGCGCGAACGGCAGGAATGGCAGGAACGGGGGTTCGGGTGCGGGGCTCATCGTCATCGGCGTGCGAAGGCGCCCGTCATTGGCCGGGCACGAGCAGGTGCTTCTTCTGCGCCCCCGCCATCGCATCCCATCGAGTCTACGGGTTTCACGGGCCGGTCCGCACCACCGGCTTGCCGACCCACGCCAGCACGTGGGTGCGCAGCAGCGGCAGCGCCGCCGCCCAGCCGATCAGCGCCGGATGCACACGACCGAGTACACGCGCCAGCGGCGGCGCCAGCGTGACGCGACGGGCATCGATCTGCGCCGCCGGGAACAACTGACGCAGCCGCGCCAGCGGCACGCCGCGCACGTCGGGGTTGCGCGGGTTGTTGACCGTGAAGTCGTACCAGAGCACCGCGCCGCCGGGGCGCACCCAAGCCCACATGCGGTCGGCCAGGCGCTGCTGGAAATCGTCGTCGAGCAGCGAGCTGAACACCGTGGACTGCAACACGAGGTCGAACGTCGCGGACTCGAACGGCAACGCCAGCGCGTCTCCCTCGTGCAGCGCCACCTCGACCGGCAGGCGACGCCGCGCCTCGGCCGCCCGTGCGGCCAGCAGCTCGCTGCCGGTCAGGCGCGCCGCATCGAAGCCAAGGGCGATCAGCTCGAGCAGTTGCTCCCCGTGGCCGCAGCCGACGTCCAGCACGTCGAGCGTGCCGATGCCTCCCGGCACGTGGCGCCGCAGCAGTTCGGCCAGCGCCCGCTGCCGCCCCCGGCGTTCGTGCAGCACCGCCGGCTGCAGCGGGTGATACCGGGGATCGTCGTGCACCCGCCGCGCGTAGCGGGCGGCGACCGCGGCCGGCTCGTCATCGTCGCTGGCGCGCGTCATCGGGTGAGCCGCGTCGCGCCCGCGCCCGGCGCACGCCGCACGACCAGGAAGTCCCACAACCCGCGCGCAAAGCCCACGCCGTAGCCGACGTGCATCAGCGCGGTGGCCAGCGCGACGCCGAGCCAGACACGGGGCTCGCGCCACGGCGACGCCACGCTCGCCGCGCTGCCGAGCGCCGCTCCCGCGTACAGCACGACCAGCCCCGCGAGCGCCAACCACGCGGGCCGCCAGCCCACTCCCCCGGCCGCCAGCGCCGCCAGCGTGGCCACGAAGGCAAAGGGCACCAGGTGACGCGCTGCGGCCGGCTGCCGGTGTTTGCGGATCACGGCCACCTTCCAATAGCCGTACTGCCAGAACTGGCGGAACAGCGCGCCGAAGGAGCTGCGCGGCCGGTACCAGGAGCGGATGGCCGCGCTCTGCCAGAGACGGCCCCCTCCCCGCACGATACGCAGCGCCAGCTCGTCGTCCTGGTTGCGCACCAGCGCCTCGTCGAAGCCGCCCAGGCGCTGCAGTGTCTCGCGCTGCCAGGCGCCGAGGTACACCGTGTCCACCTCCCCGTCGAACGCCACCCGGCGCGACGCGGCACCCCCGGAAGCGAAGCGGCTGCCGAAGGCGCGCGCGATCGCCTGCTGCCGCGCATCGCCCTGATCGGCCACCGGGCGCCACGCGCCGCCGACGCAGTCGGCGCCGGTGTGAGTCAGTGCGTGCAGGCAGGCAGCGACATAGTCGTCGGCGTAGGTCGTGTGCACGTCCATGCGCACGATCACGGCACCCTGCGCGCGCTCCAGCGCTCGGTTCAGCGCGGTCGAGGTGATGCGCGCCGGGTTGTCGACGACCACCAGCCGCGATTCCTGCGCCGCCCGCGCGTCGAGCCGGGCGCGGGTGCCGTCGTCGCTCGCACCGTCGGCGACGACGATCTGCAGCATCGCGCCGGGTGGCAGACGCTGCGCCAGCGCGGCGTCGAGAAAGGCATCGACGTGTACGGCCTCGTTGCGGCACGGCACGATGACGCTGACGGTGATCGCCGGCTCGACACCGGTCATCACAGGGCCGCTGCCGATTGAGGTGGCGGCAGACTGCGGTACAGCGCGGCCATGCGGTCCATCTCGGTGGCCCGCGACGCGTCGTGCTCGACGCGTACGCGGTTGTGATGCCCGATGGCCGACGCACCCTGCGGGTCGTCGTGCAGCCGGATCAGCGCCGCCGTCAGCCCGGCCACCAGGGCGTTCGGGTCGTCGCCGGCGACGATCAGCTCCGCGGCGTCGATCCAGGCCCGGTTGGCCGGCAGGTCACTCGCCACCACGGGCAGTCCGCAGGCCATCGACTCGAGCACCGAGACCGAGGTCGCATCGCTCGCCGGCACACTGACCGACACGCGGCAACGCTGCAACACGGCACGCAGACCGTCGTCATCGACGCGGCCAGTGAAACACGCCACGCCGTCGAGATTCAAGGACGCTGCGAGCGCCTGCAATGCCGAGGCCTGCGGACCGCCGCCGAGCAGATGCAGCCGCAACGCAGCATCCGGGCGCGTCGCACGCAAGCCTGCCACCGCGCGCAGCACGACGTCGATGCGGTAGTTCGGCTCCCACGCGCGCAGGCTGGCGATCTCGAAGCCGGGCGCCGGTGTGCCGGGCCGGAAAAACGCCACGTCGGCGCCCCACAGCACGAGCTCGCGCCGCGCCGGGCCACCGTAGTCCGCGATCGCGTCGAGCGCGTCGTGCGAGTCAGCCGTCACAAGTGCCGCGCGGCGCAGCGTGCGACCGACCAGCGTGCGCATCAGCCGGCCGCGCAGGCCCGGCGCGCGCGGCGTGACGAGAACGTCGGAGCCCCACGCGGTGAGCACCAGAGGGGCGGCGGCCGCACGGGCCGCCGCCGCCGCCCACAGCCCGTACGACGTCAGGTAGTGGCCGTGCACCCAGCGCGGCCGCAACCGTCTGGCGTGTGCGCGCAACGCGGGCAGTGCCGTGAACCAGCCGGCAGCGTCGCCTCCGGCACGCAGCGTGACCACGTCACGCGCGCCGGGCAGCGTCGCGAAGCGGCGCGTGAGCACATGGCAATCGAAACCGCGGTCGGCCATCGCCTGCACCCAGCGGCGCGTGTGCACGCTGGATGCGTCCGCGCAGATCAGCAGTCGCTCGGCAGCGTCAACGGTCATGCCGTGCGGCCCTCAGCCACGCGACGCCGCCACCCAGGCCTCGTAGGCCTGCCGGCGTTCGGGCGCCAGGCGATCGCCTTGCTCGTCCAGCCAGGCGCGGTCGATCTCCCGCGAGTCGCCCACCACCCGTGCCGGCTGACCCTCGACCACCGCGAACTCCGGGACCTCCCCGCTCACCAGGCTGTACGCACGCACCAGCACCCCGCGGCCGATCTGCGCGCCGGGCGTGATGACGCTGTGCGGCCCGATGAAGGTCCAGGCGCCGATGCGGGTCGCCGCTCGCACCATGCCTGCAGGATCTCGGTGCCCCCAGTAGGCCTCGCGCTCGATGCGAAGCGCGCGGTGGCTGGAGTGCGTCAGCACGCTGACGTGGTTCGTGATCTGGCAGCCCTCGCCGATCTCCAGTCCACCCGAGGCGTCGAGATGGTTGAAATGGCCGATGAAGACATGGTCGGCGATGCGCAACGCGTCGGCGCCATCGATGCGGGTGTGCGTGCTGATGCGGCTGTGGGGGCGCCACGCGCCATCGCCGCTGTGCAGGCCGTAGACCATGCGCGGCGCAAACAAGCGGCGCCATGCACGCAGGAAGGCAGCTTTCATGTCGGTCGCGATTGTGCGGTCGGTGGCGCATCGACGCCGCGCACCACCTCGCGCCAGCGCCAGCCGCGGTCCCGCAGGAAACCGCGCAGCGCGAACACGATCGCCGCGCCATATGCCAGCGTGGTCGCGAGAGCGGCGCCGGTCGCGCCCCAGCGCGGTACCGTGAAGGCTGCGATCGCCAGGGTCAAGGCGAGCGACAGCGCGGCGACTCCGGCCGCCCACTGGGGCCGGCCGAGTCGGTTCGTGTGGTAAGCCGACAGGCTTGACGCCGCGGCGTACGCGACCACGCCCGGCAGCAGCACCAACAGCGGGACGCGCGCCTCCGCGTATTCGGCGCCGAGCCACCGCGGCAGCGCCCACCAGGCCACGATCGCCAGCAGCGGCGCCACCACCAGCACCACGCCCACGCCGGCACGCAGGGCGCCGAGCGTGACGCGCGCCGCGACCGAGGGATCGCCCGCCCCGAGGCGGTGGTAGGCCGCGGTGGCATAGGCCGACGACAGCACCCACAACAACTCCGCGATCTGCACCGCGACCGAATAGACGCCCGCTGCCGACACGCCGTGGCTGCGCTCGAGCAGGAACAGGGTCGCCCGCAAGTTCAGCAAGCTCACGAGGTTGCCGAGCCCGACGAGCGCAACGAACCGCAGCGCGTGCCTGCCGTCGTTGGCCTGTCCGCCGAGTGGCCCCTCGAACGGCGTCGAAGCGATCTGCGCCGCCGTGCGCCACGCGATTGTTCCCGCCACCAGACCCACGACTGCCTTCGCGACGACCCAGGCCAGCAGCACGGCGCCGACGTCGGGCGGTGCGTCGCGGCTCCACCAGAGCGCCGCCAGCGCCGCCAGTGCGAGCGCCGGTGCCGCGACCGCCGGCGCCCCGAGCGCGAGCATGCGACCCTGCCCCAGCCACAGGCCGCTCGCCGTCGGCGTCAGCAGCAACAATGGCGCCGCAGCGGCCAGCAGGCCGAGGTGACGATAGGGTTCGCGCGCACTGAGCGCGCCAGAGACGAAAAGCGGCAGCGCCAGCACCGCGCCCGCGAGCAGCGCGAAGCCCAGCACGCGCCGGGCCACCCGGGCCGGCGCCGGTGCCGCGCCACTGACAGCCCGGGCCAGCCACAGGCCGAGCCCCGACCCCGCGTTGAGCAGCAGGGATTCGATCGCGACGAACAACGCAAACGCGCCCTGCACGGCCGGGCCGAGGCGCGCGATGACCACCATCAGCGCCAGGCCCAGCCCCAGCGTCAACGCCCGCGTGCCGACGTGCAGCAGCGCGCCGCGGGTCAGGGCGGTCAAGGGCATCGGCGCGCGGTTCGGTCGGCCACCATGGAGGCGGGCATTCTCGCCCAGGGCGAGGGGCCGTCGCCGACCCGACAGCGCGCCGACGGGGCCGGTCCGTAGAATCCGGCCCCCGCACCCGCGCGCCGCTCCAGAGCCCGCGCGGTGTCGCTTCCGGCCACTTCAGGCCGGTCCCCTTCGATTCTTCTCGCCGCTGCACCGATGACCTCCGCCCCGCGCGACACCCCGAGCGACGCCGCCGCCGCGGCGTACGACGACAACCCACTGATCGCCGAGCGCCGCGCCAAGCTCGCCGCCATCCGCGCCGCTGCCGCCAGCCACGGCCCGGCCTTCCCGAACGACTTCAGGCCCACCCACCACGCTGCGGACCTGCACCAGCGCCACGGCCAGGTGCCGAACGAGGAGCTCGAGCCGCAGGCGGTGGCGGTGGCCGTCGCCGGCCGCATGATGCTCAAGCGCGTGATGGGCAAGGCCTGCTTCGCGACGC
>JBDTUO010000226.1:0-5542 GCA_040007675.1 Rubrivivax sp. | reverse complement strand
TCGACACCGCCGGCAGCTTCCTGAGCGTCAATGAGCGCGACGTCAAGAAGGTGCCACTGCTGCGCGGCAAGAGCGTGTTCAACCTGTTCTTCGAGAACAGCACCCGCACGCGTACCACCTTCGAGATCGCCGCCAAGCGTCTGTCGGCCGACGTCATCAACCTCGACATCGCACGCAGCTCGACCGCCAAGGGCGAGAGCCTGCTCGACACGATCGCCAACCTGTCGGCGATGCAGGCCGACATGTTCGTCGTGCGCCACTCCGAGTCGGGCGCCCCGTACCTGATCGCCCAGCACTGCGCACCGCACGTGCATGTCGTCAACGCCGGCGACGGCCGTCACGCGCACCCGACGCAGGGGTTGCTGGACATGTACACGATCCGGCACTTCAAGGGCGACTTCCGCAAGCTGACGGTGGCGGTGGTGGGCGACATCGTGCATTCGCGCGTCGCGCGATCGGACATCCATGGCTTGACGACGCTCGGCGTGCCGGAGATCCGGGCCGTCGGCCCGAAGACGCTGGTGCCGGCTGACCTGCGCGAGATGGGCGTGCGCGTCGTGCACGACATGGCCGAGGGCATCCGCGACGCCGACGTGATCATCATGCTGCGGCTGCAGAACGAGCGCATGAGCGGCGCGATGCTGCCGAGCGCCGGCGAATTCTTCAAGAGCTTCGGGCTCACGACCGAGAAGCTGGCGCTCGCCAGGCCCGACGCCATCGTCATGCACCCGGGCCCGATCAACCGCGGAGTGGAGATCGCGAGCGACGTCGCCGACGGCCGCGCCAGCGTGATCCTGCCGCAGGTCACCTTCGGCATCGCGGTGCGCATGGCCGTGATGTCCATCATCGCCGGCAACGAGGCTTGAGGCCGTTCACGTGGACAAGATCCTGATCACCGGCGGCCGTGTCGTCGACCCCGCCTCCGGCCGCGACGGGCCGGCCGACATCGCGATCGCCGCCGGGCGCATCGTCGCGATCGGCGCCGCACCGGCGGAGTTCCAGCCGGACCGGGTGGTCGACGCGCGCGGTGGCGTCGTCGCGCCGGGCCTGGTCGACCTTGCGGCGCGCCTGCGCGAGCCCGGGCTGGAGCACGAAGGCATGCTCGAGAGCGAGCTCGCGGCGGCCGCGGCCGGCGGCGTCACGAGCCTGGTCTGCCCGCCCGACACCGACCCCGTGCTCGACGAGCCCGGGCTGGTCGAGATGCTGAAGTTCCGCGCGCGAAAGCTGTCGCGCTGCCGGCTGTTTCCGCTCGGCGCGCTGACGCGCGGCCTCGCCGGCGAGGTGCTGACCGAGATGGCCGAGCTGACCGAGGCCGGCTGCGTCGGCTTCTCCCAGGCCGAGGTGCCCATCGCCGACACGCTGGTGCTGATGCGCGCGCTGCAGTACGCGTCCACCTATGGCTACACGGTGTGGCTGCGGCCGGTCGATCGCTGGCTCGGCGGCGGTGTCGCCGCCAGCGGCCCGATCGCCACGCGCCTCGGTCTGAGCGGCGTGCCGACCGCGGCCGAGACGATCGCGCTGCAGACCGTCATCGAGCTCGTGCGCGTGACCGGCGCGCGCGTGCACCTGTGCCGGCTGTCGAGCGCGTCCGGCGTCGCGCTGCTGCGCGCCGCGAAGGCCGAAGGCCTGCCGGTGACGGCCGACGTCAGCATCAACTCACTGCACCTCATCGACGTCGACATCGGCTACTTCAACGCCGCGATGCGGCTCGAGCCGCCGCTGCGCGGCGCACGCGACCGCGACGCGCTGCGCGCCGCACTGGCAGACGGCACGATAGACGCGCTGGTCAGCGACCACACGCCGCTGGCCGCCGACGAGAAGACGCTGCCCTTTGCCGAAGCGGCACCCGGCGCCACGGGGCTCGAACTGCTGCTCGGGCTCGCGCTGCACTGGGGGGAGGCCTCCGGCGCCGGGCTGATGCGCGCGCTCGACGTCGTCACACGCGGTCCGGTGCGCGTGCTCGGCCCCGCGCTCGGGTCGCTCGGCGCCAGTGCCGGTGCGCTGGTGGAGGGCGGTGTGGCCGACGTGTGTGTGTTCGACCCCCAGGCGCGCTGGGCAGTCACGCCGCAGGCGCTGCGCAGCCAGGGCAAGGCGACGCCGTTCGCCTTCGAGCACGCCGGGCTCGAGCTGCCGGGGCGTGTGCGCGCGACCTTGGTGGCAGGCACCGTGGCCTTCGAGGCGGCGGCCGATTGAGCGCGCCGCCGGTCGACGGCGGCGCGGCGGCAGACCCTGCGCCGCCCCGGGTGGACGTCGCGCGCGCGGGGGTCCGCGTCGTTGCCACGGTCGTGCATGCGCTGCATGGTCTGGCGATCGTGCTGTGGGCGTTCCCCCGGCTGGACACCGCGGGTCGTCAGCAGCGCATCGGCTGGTGGGCCGGAACGCTGCTGCACAAGCTCGGGCTCGAGCATGAGGTGCGCGGTCAGCTGCACGGCGGGGCGGTGCTGATCGCCGCCAACCACCTGTCGTGGATCGACGTGCTGGCGATCCACGCCGTGTGTCCGCGGGCGCGCTTCGTCGCCAAAGCCGAAGTGCGGCGCTGGCCGCTGATCAACCGGCTCGTCGCCAGCGCCGGCACCCTCTACCTGGAGCGCGAAAAGCCGCGCGACGCCGTGCGCGTCGTGCATGGGGTCGCCGCCGCGCTGCAGGCCGGCGACACGGTGGCGGTGTTCCCGGAGGGCACGACCGGCGACGGCTGCCAGTTGCTGCCGTTCCACGCGAACCTGCTGCAGGCAGCGATCGCCAGCGCGACGCCGGTGCAGCCGGTGGCGCTGCGTTATACCGACGCCCGACATGCGACGGTCAGCCCGTCGATCCTGTGGCTGGGCGACACCACGCTGATCCAGAGTCTGTGGCAGATCGCCCGCGCCGATCGCCTGCGAGTCGAACTGCAGGTGCTGCCGGCGCTGGCCGGCGCTGACGCGGGCCGGAGGGCGCTGGCGCAGCGGCTGCGCGATCGGATCGGCGCCGCGCTGGCCGACCCGGCCGCGGCCAACCCTTAGAGTCCGGCCCGATGCCCGACACCCTGCTGCTGCATTTCGACGACGACGAGGCGCCGCTCGCCGGCCGGCTGGCGGCCGCGCTCGGCGTGACCGTGCTGCCGGTCGCGCGGCATCGCTTCCCGGACGGTGAAGTCCGCCTGACGCTGCCGGCGGCGCTGCCGCCGCGCGTGTGGCTGCTGTGCGGTCTGCAGCAGCCGAACGACAAGCTGGCCCAGCTGATGCTGCTGGCGCCGGCGATGCGGGAGCTGGGCGCGCTGAACCTCACGCTGGTGGCGCCCTACCTCGCGTACCAGCGCCAGGACATGGCCTTCGCGCCCGGCGAGGTGGTCAGCCAGCGGCAACTCGGCCGCGCGCTGGCGGCGTGGTTCGATGCTGTCGTGACGGTCGACCCGCACCTGCACCGCGTCGCGAGCCTCGACGAGGTGCTGCCGGGGCGGTGCGGCGTCGCGCTGTCGGCGGCGGCGGCGATCGGTGCCTTCGTCGCCGCACGGGTGCCTGGCGCGCTGCTGCTCGGGCCCGACGACGAGTCGCGCCAATGGGTGCAGGAGGCGGCGCGCGTGAGCCGGCTCGACCACGCGTGGTGCCACAAGGTCCGGCGCGGTGACCTCGACGTCAGCGTCGCGCTGCCCGCCGATGTGCCACTGCAGGGTCGCGCTGTGGTGCTGGTCGACGATGTCGCCAGTTCCGGCCGCACGCTGGCCGCGGCGGCGCGGCAGGCGCTGGCTGCCGGCGCGATCCAGGTCGACGTCGCGGTGACGCACGCGCTGCTCGTCGACGACGCGCTCGACGTCGTGCGCGCCGCCGGCGTGCGCGAGGTGTGGAGCAGCGACAGCGTGCCGCATGCGAGCAATGCGATCGGCGTCGCGCCGCTGATCGCGGCCGCGTTGCGCGCGCTCGCCTGACCGCAGTGGCCGTCCGGCGTCGGCTTCAGTCCGAGCGACCGGGGTGCGCGCTCGCCGCCGTCGCGCGCGCGACGGCGACGGCGTCGGCGTCACCCAGATAGCGGCTGGAGCGCGGGCGCAACTCGTCGTCGAGCTCGTACACCAGCGGCACCCCGTTCGGGATGTTGACGCCGACGATCTCGGCGTCACCGATGCCGTCGAGCATCTTGACCAGGGCGCGGATGCTGTTGCCGTGGGCCGCCACGAGCAGCCGCTGGCCGGACTGCAGCGCGGGCGCGAGTTCCGCTTGCCACAGCGGCAATACGCGGGCGACGGTGTCCTTCAGGCACTCGGTCAACGGCACCTGGTCGGTGGCCAGCGCCGCGTAGCGCGGGTCGCCCCGCTCGCTGCGCGGGTCGCCAGCGCCGAGCGGGGGCGGTGGGGTGTCGTAGCTGCGCCGCCACGCCAGCACCTGGGCGTCGCCGTACTCACGCGCCGTCTCGGCCTTGTTCAGACCTTGCAGCGCACCGTAGTGGCGTTCGTTGAGCCGCCAGCGCTTGTCGACCGGCAGCCAGGTGCGCTCCATCGTGTCGAGGCAGTGCCACAGCGTCCAGATCGCGCGCTCCAGGACCGAGGTCACGCAGCGGTCGAACTCGAAACCTCCGGCCTTCAGCAGACGGCCCGCCTCGCGCGCCTGAGCGACGCCGGTGGCGGTCAGTTTCACATCGGTCCAGCCGGTGAACCGGTTCTCGAGGTTCCAGGTGGATTCGCCGTGGCGCAGCAGGACCAGTGTAGGCATGGACCGGAATTCTATAATCCGCCCCTTTTCGACCTGCCGACGCACGCGTGAACTTCCTGCTCGAGAACTGGCCGCTGATCCTGCTCGCCCTGACTTCCGGTGGCCTGCTGCTGTGGCCGCACGTCGGCGGCGGCGCCGGGCCCGGCAAGGTCGGCGCGGCCGAGGCCGTGCGTCTGATCAACCGCGAGAAGGCGGTGCTGATCGATGTCGGCGAACCGGCGGAGTTCGCCGCCGGCCACCCGGCCGGCGCGCGCAACGTTCCCATCGGCTCGCTTGCAGGCGCCAAGGGGCTGCCGACCAACAAGACGCTGCCCATCGTCGTCGTCTGCCCCTCCGGCGCACGCGCCGGGCGTGCCGCGGCGCTGCTGCGCAAGCAGGGCTATGCGAAGGCGGTCGCGCTCGCGGGCGGCACCAACGCGTGGCGCGAGGCCAGCCTGCCGGTGGAGCGGGCGGCCGCCTGATTCACTGATGCCCGTGTAGCGGCGCCCCGCGCCTGCCCGCTGCCCGCCGCAAGGCAATCCGTCACGGCCGGACGTCCCGCGCGAAGGCCCACGGCTGCAAGGTCTTGCCCCCTGCAGGACAATCCGCGGCATGACTTCGGTGAAGATGTACACGACGCTCGTCTGTCCCTTCTGCGTGCGGGCCAAGGCGCTGCTGAAACAACGCGGTGTCGAGCGCATCGACGAAGTGCGGGTCGATCTCGATGCTGCGGCGCGCGACCAGATGGTCAGCGCCACCGGGCGGCGCACCGTGCCGCAGATCTTCATCGGCGACACCCATGTCGGCGGCTGCGAGGAGTTGATCGAACTCGACCGCCGCGGCGCGCTCGCGCCGCTGCTGCAGGACGCCGGCGCCTGAGCCCG
>JBDTUO010000225.1:0-5542 GCA_040007675.1 Rubrivivax sp. | reverse complement strand
CGGCAGACCAATGACGACCGTCCGCAGTTGGTCGCGCGCTGCTTCAGAGCTGCCGGCGGCGACTGGCTGCTAAAGCGGCAGTCCTGAGCGGCCAGGCACACAAGTCAAATTACTTCGAGCGCACCACATAGGAGCGTTCGAGCGCGGCATCGATGCGGAATGCGCATCGGATTCAGACGCGGCAGGCGGTGGCGCGCGCCGCGGCGGGGTCAGCTGCGACGCGCGCGATAGGCGCCGAAGCGGGCACGCCCGGTCGGACGCGCCCCGAGCAGCACCGGCCCGATGGCGTCGATCGATGCCGGCTCGATGCCGAGCGACGCCAGCCCGGGCAGCGCCCCGCTCGCCACGCTCGGCACCTGCAGCGAGCGCAGGTTGTCGGCCGACAGCAGCGGGTCCCCGGGCGCGAGCGCCAGCAGCGCGGCCTGCAGGCGCGCGATCGGCGCCGGCAGCGGCAGCACCGGCCTGGCATGGCCGGCCCACAGTCCGGCGCGCCGCACGATCTCGGCCAGCGTCAGCGTGTCCGGGCCCATCGCCTCGATCACGCTCCCGATGCTGTCCGGGCGCGCCAGCGCCGCGATCAGCGCCGCGCTGACGTCCTCGACCCAGACCGGCTGGAACCGCGCCGACGCCCCGGCCAGCGGAATCAGCGGCAGCCAGGCCTGCAGATCGGCAAAGGTGTTCAGCAGCCGGTCGCCGGCGCCGTAGATCAGCGACGGCCGCAGGATCGTCAGGTCCAGCCCGGCGTCCTGCAGCGCGGCCTCGCCGGCGGCCTTGCTGCGCAGGTAGTGCGACGGCGCATCCGGCCCGACGCCGAGCGCGCTCACGTGCAGCACTCTGTGCACCCCGCTGGCGTGGCAGGCGGCGGCCAGGCGGCGCGGCAGCGCGACGTGCACCCGTTCGAAGTCGGCCGCGCGCCCGTGCAGGATCGCCACCAGGTTCACGACCGCGGCGCAACCCGGCAGCAGCGCGGCCAGCGCGGCGTCGTCGTGCACGTCGGCCTGCACGAGCTCCATCGTCGGCAGTGGCAGCAGATCGCGCGCCCGCACGAGGCGCCGCGTCGGCACCCGCACGCGGCCGCTGCCCCAGGCGCGCTGCACCAGCCGCTCGCACAGCGACTGGCCGACGAATCCGGTGCCACCGAGCACCAGCACCCGGTCGCGCTCGCGCACCGTCGAGGTCACGGCAGTTCGCGGTTCTCGCCGGCGGCGCCTTCGGCGCGCGGGCCGATCGGGCCGCCCAGCCGGCGTTTCAGCGAGGGCTCGGCATCGCCGAGCAGCGCGCCGTAGATGACGGCATTGCTGAGCACCTTCTTGACGTAGTCGCGGGTCTCGGTGAACGGGATGTTCTCGACCCACGCCGCGGCCTCGATCGACGGCCCCTCGCGCCAGCGGCGCGGGCGGTTCGGCCCGGCGTTGTACGCAGCTGCGCCGAGCGCCATGCGGCCCTCGAAGTCGTCGAGCACGAGCTTGAGGTAGCTGGTGCCGAGCTTCAGGTTGACGTCGCGGTCGGTCACCATCGCCGGCTTGAAGTCGAAGCCGATCTTGCGGGCCGTCCAGCGCGCGGTCGCCGGCATCAGCTGCATCAAGCCGCTGGCGCCGACGCTCGAGCGCGCATCGGTCACGAAACGCGACTCCTGGCGGATCAGCCCGTAGATGTAGGCCGGGTCGAGCTCGATCGTGCGCGCCTGCGCCGTGACGTCGGCGCGGAACGGCATCGGATAACGCTGCGCGAGGTCGATCTGCTCGCGGGTGCGGTCGCTCGTGTTGATGCAGCGGTCCCAGACCTCGCGCTCGCAGGCCCACTGCGCAGCGGCCAGGAACTCGCGGTCGCCGTCGAGGTCGCGCAGCGTGAAGTTCCATTCGCGCACCCCTTCGCTGCGCAATCCGAGCGCGATCAGCCGCAGCGCGCGCTGCAAGCCCGGGCGCGCGCGCACGCTGGCCCCCTCGGCGGCCGACAGCGCGGGCGGCGCAGCCGGCAGCTCGATGCGCGCGCCGAGGTCCTCGAGGGCGAGCTGCGCATAGAAGTGCGCGAACCCGGCGATCGATCGCAGCGCCACGAACGCGGCCGAGCGTTCGGCGCTGCCGGCCTCGCCCGCGGGGGCCAGCGCCAGGCGCGTGCGCGCGCGCCAGTAGACCCAGGCGGGGTCGTCACGCTGGCTCGCCTCCATCGCATCGATCGTCGTCGCCAGCTGCGCCCAGCGCTTGTGCGTCGGGTGGGTGGCGGCTTCGCGCAGCGCGGCGCGGGCGCCCCACGCGAGCACGTCGTCCGACCAGCCGTGTTCGCCGGCGCGCGCGGCGGCCGGCGGCAGCAGCCGCCAGGCGCTCGCATACGCGTCGTTCGCGCTCGGCAGCAGGCGTTGCGCGGCGACGCGCCCGGTGCTTGCCCAGCCGCGCGCCGCGAGCGCCGGCGGCAGCCGGGTCTGCCAGCGAGCGAGTTGCGTCGCAGCGACCTCCGGGTCCTGCGTCGCCAGGCGCAGCAGCGCGGCCAGCGCCAGCTCGGCACGGTCTCCGCCCACCGCGCCGGCTTCGTGCCGCGCGAGGTAGCGCGCCGGGTTGTCGAGCGCCTCCTTCAGCGTGCGCTCCAGGTCCGGCGACGACCAGCCGAGCGCGTTTGTCGCGGCACGCAAGCGTCCGGCCTCGACGGCGCCCTGCACATAGGTCCATACGGCGGCGCGATCCAGGCGGCCGGCGTCGAACAGCGTGCGCGCCATCAGCTGGCAGCCGTCGTCGTCACGCCGCTGTGCGGTCCAGGCGTCGAGCGCCGCGCCGCCGACCGGCAGGCCCTCGAGGTGTTCGGTGAGCAGCCAGTAACAACGCACCTCGCGGTCGTCGGCCATCCGGAACCGCGGGTAGTCGCGCCGGAAGTTGACCCAGTCCTGGCGTTGCCCGAGTTCGAGCAGCCAGTCGTTGCGCAGCCGGTCCTCGACGTAGCTGCCAGGCCAGCGCGCGTAGAACGCGTCCAGCTCGGTCTGCGTCAACGTCTTCAGCCGCGCGCCGGTGGCCCAGTAGTCGATCCACGAGGCGAGCGGATGACGCTCGGCCAAGGCCTGGGCGCGGAACAGCTCGAGCCGCGCCGTGTCGCCGCTGTCGGCCGCGGCGCGCGCCTGCAGCGCCAGGTCGTCGGCGGCTGTCGGTGGCGTCGGCGTGGCCGCGTGCACGAAGCCGACGGCGGCGAATCCGCAGCATGCCAGCACGCGCGCGGCCGCGGCGGCGAACCGGCGCAACGTCGGCGCGCGCGGACTGGCAGGGCTGGCGGCGGGGAACATCATGTCAATTTAGCGCAGCCGCAGGTTCGACGGTGCCCAGTGCGGCCGCGATGCGGGCCTGCGTGTCGCGTGCCTCCGACAGCAGCCACGCCTCGAAGGCCTCCAGCTCGGGCCGCTCGCGCCGACCGGCCCAGCGCAGCAACCAGTAGGCGTGCGGCACGCGCACGCGGCCCGCCGTGCCGAACGGCTCCACCAGTTCGCCGCGCGCGAGCGGTTCGACCACGCGTGGGCGATTCATGACGTTGAATTATGAATTGGCGGCCCGCTTCGCATCGGACCCGGCGCGGCCAGACACCGAGAATCAGTGCACGAATCCGACCCTGGAGGACGGCATGGCGTCCCGGCTCATGATGCAGGAATCACGGTTCGGCCCGGCCGCAGCCTGGCGGCCCGCCGGCGGGCAGGCGCGCCGGCGGGGGGCGGCCGCTCAGGGGCGCTGGCTGGGCGCTGTCGGCGCCCACGCAATGGGTCATCGAGGCGGCTTGGCGCGACGCTGCGTTCCTGCTGCCGCCGCCGCCGCCGCTGGCGACGGCGGCGTAGGCCCGCGCGCCGGGCGCGCCCGCTTCGGTCTCGCCGCTGCGGCCGCGCTCAAGGCCGCCTGCAGCGCGCGGCGGGCCCAGGGGCGCATCGCGTCGGGGCTGTCCAGTGCGTCGTCCGGTGCCGTCCAGTAGCCGAGCGTCGCCGTGCGACCCTGGCGCTGGTAAACGAATGGGGCCGAACCGGCGGCCTCGAACGCCGGGCGCGACTCGGCGTCCACCTTCAGGTAGAGCTGGTGGCGGCTGACGAGGGCGACGGGCAGCCCGTCCAGCGACAGCCCGTGGCCGCCGAACATGCGCCGCAATCGCACCGTCCCGCTGCCCGCGAGCAGTTCGGCGCAGTGGGCGGCGAAGGCATCGGCGGCGGCGTCGGGCATGGTGCCAGTCTCGGGTGGGGCCGAAACCCCATGGCATGATCAAGCGCCCATGATGCATCCGAGCCACCGGCCCGCGGTCCCCGCGCCGCGCAGTTCGCGCGCATCGCACGGGTGCCATCGATCCGGCGGATGAATGGATCCCGCGGCGAAACCACGGCGGCGCGCCCGCGTCTTCATCAGCTACCGTCGCGCAGACAGTGCGGGGCGGGCTGGCCGCCTGAAGGACGACCTGACGCGACTGCTGGGCGATCGCGTGTTCATGGACGTCGCCGACATCGCGCCCGGCGCCGATTTCGATACCGTGTTGCGCAACGAACTGGCGTCCTGCGGGGCGGTGCTGGCCGTCATCGGCGCGGGCTGGCGTGAAGCCTTCGACGCGCCGCGCGCAGGTCCGGATTACGTCCGTCTGGAACTCGGCCAGGCGCTGGCACAGGCCGGCGTCCAGGTAATCCCCGTGCTGATGCAGGGCGCGAGCCTGCCCGACGCGGATCGCCTGCCCGACGACCTGCGGACGCTCTGCAAGCGGCAGGCGATCACGATCCGGGACGACCGCTGGCAGGACGATGTCGCCCACCTGGCGCGCGCGTTGCGCACCACGCTCGGGCTGAGCCGATTGCCGCTGCAGTGGATCGCGGCCGGCGTGCTCGCGCTCGCCGCAGCCGCGGCGTGGTACGCGCTCCATCGGCCGCAGCCACCCACGGCGTTCTCGCGGACGCGGGCGCACGAAGTCACGCTGGCCGCGACGGCAAAGGCGGCGACGGCGTGCAAGTCCGCCGCGCCCCTGGCGGCTGCGTGCCCACTCGTCTTCCGGTTCGACCCGAGCGGCGCGGCGCGCAACGTGTATTTCGCCTCCGGCTCGTGCGTGCTCAAGGCACCCCCGTTCGGCGAGTGTGTCCTGCAAAGACTTTCCGAGGTACGCATCCCTCCCTTCGACGACGCCGATGAAGTCGAAATCGGACTGAACCTCGCCATCGAAGCGGACGGTTCGCCAAAGGTCACGGTTGACGAATGAAGCGGGCGGCAGCCACCAGGCCGGCGGACAGGCGCGACCTCGACGCTGATCGGCGCGCCATTGGGGCGACAATGGGCGCGCCGCGTGCCGCTCCACTGCGCCCCGTGCCGTGTGCCTGCGCCCCACCTCCCGCTCCCGATGCCACCTCCCTTTGCGTTGCCGTTGGAACCGTCGCAGGACAAGCAGTCGTTGCGGCGCCAACTACAGGCAGAACGCCAGTCGCTGTTCGACCGCCACCAGCGGGCGGTGCACCTGCAGGAGGTGTTGCGGGTCTGGTTGGTCACCCGGCCGGAGGCGACGATCGGCGCCTACTGGCCGATCAAGGGCGAGTTCGACCCGCTGCCGGCGCTGT
>JBDTUO010000224.1:0-5570 GCA_040007675.1 Rubrivivax sp. | reverse complement strand
CGGGTGTGAGGTCGGTGGATCGATTCCGGCACACCGTCGGCGGCATGCCGCCGACGGGTGGGCCTGCGCATTCAACCCGAGCGCCCGGCCCGCCGCCATCGGCGCCGCGCTGAGCGCACTGTAGGACGAGGCCCTCCAGGGACCGTGCGACCGCCACCCCGATGCCCCGGCGGGGTGGCGAGTGATGAGTATGCCGCCGCCTGCGGGGTTGCCGGATGATGGCGTCGGGCCGCGGGGGCCCGGGGGGCAGGCCATGCAGCGGTCGAAGTGGATCGGGATCGGGGTCGCGCTGGGGGCAGCGGCATGGGCGGTGCAGCACGTCCGCTGCCGGGTACGGCCGGCAGTGGCGCGCGATCAGCCACCGGCGGACGAACCGCTGGAGCGTCAGGCGCGGCGCACGGCGAGCGCGGCCGACGCCGATGAGCTCGCCGCCTGGGAAGCCGAGAGCAGTCGCATGCGGGACGCTTGACACGCATGCGGCGCGGTCGGCGCGGGCGAACGGGCAGCGGTTCGACGCCGGCTTGTCAACCGCCCTCATCGAAGACGCTGCCCGCGGGTCTGCCGGCGTGACCGAGCAGGTGATCCTTCAACATGTCGGGTGTCGGTATCCGAGCCGGCGGCCGAAGGCCAAGCGGCGCTCTGCGCCTTTCGCTCGGCTACACTGTGATGATGTTCGCAGCGCGCAAACCACTCGAGAGCGGGTCGCACGACCGGGGAGCCTGGCCCTGGCGTCGCGGGACCACCACCACCGCCTGACGTTTGTTTGCCGCCCGGCCCCCGCTTTCGGGGCCGCGGCCCTCCCTGACACCTGCCGGCGTGAGTCGGCGCCGAGGGACCGCCCGTGATCACCGAACTCGAGTTCAAGAGCCTCGCCGCGCAAGGCCACAACCGCATTCCGCTCATCGCCGAGGCCTTCGCAGACCTCGAGACACCCCTGTCGCTGTACCTGAAGCTCGCCGGCGGCAAACCGAACAGTTTCCTGCTCGAATCCGTCGTGGGCGGCGAGCGCTTCGGCCGCTATTCATTCATCGGCCTGCCGGCGCGCACGCGCCTGGAGGCCACCGGCCGCCGCACCGAGGTGCTGACCGACGGCGCCGTCGTCGAGACGCACGATGGCAACCCGCTCGACTTCATCGGCGCGTACCTGCAGCGCTTCCGGGTCGCGCTGCGGCCGGGGCTGCCGCGCTTCTGCGGCGGCCTCGCGGGCTACTTCGGCTACGACGCGGTGCGCTGCATCGAGCCCCGGCTGGCGCAGGCACCCAAGGACGGCGGGCTCGGCACGCCGGACATCCTGCTGCTGCAGACCGAGGAACTGGCGGTCATCGACAACCTCTCGGGGCGCCTGTACCTGATCGTCTACGCCGACCCGGGCCTGCCGGAGGCGTGGTTCAGTGCCAAGCGCCGACTGGCCGAACTCGGCGACCGGCTGAAGTACAGCGTCAGCGCACCGGCCGTCAAGCGCGGCGCGGCGCACGGTGTCGAGCGCCCGTTCGCGAAGGCCGACTACCTCGCGGCCGTGCGGCGGGCCAAGGAGTACATCGCGGCCGGCGACATGATGCAGGTACAGATCGGCCAGCGCCTGGCCAAGCGCTATACCGAGAGCCCGCTGGCGCTGTACCGCGCGTTGCGCTCGCTGAACCCGTCGCCGTACATGTACTTCTACGACATGGGCGGCTTCCAGATCGTGGGCGCGAGCCCGGAGATCCTGGTGCGCCAGGAGTCGACGCCTGATGGACCGAAGGTGACGATCCGCCCGCTGGCCGGCACGCGGCCGCGCGGCGCGACGCCCGAGCAGGACGCGGCGCTGGAGGCCGAACTGTCCTCCGACCCGAAGGAGCGCGCCGAGCACCTGATGCTGATCGACCTGGCGCGCAACGACATCGGCCGCATCGCGAAGACCGGCAGCGTCAAGGTCACGGAAGCCTTTGCGGTCGAGCGCTATTCGCACGTGATGCACATCGTCAGCAACGTCGAGGGTCTGCTGAACGACGGCGTCACCAACCTCGACGTGCTGCGCGCCACCTTCCCGGCCGGCACCTTGAGCGGGGCGCCGAAGATCCGCGCGATGGAGATCATCGACGAACTGGAGCCGGTGCAGCGCGGCATCTATGGCGGCGCTTGCGGCTACCTCAGCTTCGCCGGCGACATGGACCTCGCGATCGCGATCCGCACCGGCATCGTCAAGGACCAGACGCTGTACGTGCAGGCGGCCGCCGGGGTCGTCGCCGACTCGGTGCCCGAGCTGGAATGGAAGGAGACCGAAGCGAAGGCGCGCGCGCTGATCCGTGCGGCGGAGCTGGTCGAGGAGGGGTTCTGACCATGCTGCTGATGATCGACAACTACGACTCGTTCACCTACAACCTCGTGCAGTACTTCGGCGAGCTCGGTGAAGCGGTCGTCGTGCACCGAAACGACGAGATCGATCTCGACGGCATCGAGGCCTTGAAGCCGGACCGGCTGGTGCTGTCGCCCGGCCCCTGCTCGCCGGCCGAGGCGGGCGTGTGCGTCGAGGCGATTCGCCGCTTCCAGGGGCGGTTGCCGATCCTCGGCGTGTGCCTGGGTCACCAGGCGATCGGCGCGGCGCTCGGCGGCCGCGTGATCCGGGCGCAGGTGCAGATGCACGGCAAGGCGAGCACGATCCGCACCGATGGCCGCGGTGTCTACCGCGACTTGCCTGCGCATTTCGACGTCATTCGCTACCACTCGCTGGCGATCGAGCGCGAGACGCTGCCAGACGCGCTGGAGGTGACGTCGACCGCGGACGACGGCGAGATCATGGGCGTGCGCCACAAGGCCTTGGCCGGTGGCCGCGCGCCGCTGGAGGGCGTGCAGTTCCACCCCGAGTCCATCCTGTCCGAGCACGGGCATGCGATGCTGCGCAACTTCCTGCAGATGGGCGCGGCGGCGTGAGCGGCCCGATCGCCTCGAACGCCTCGAACGCCAAGACGGGCCTGGAGAATTTCATGACGATCACGAGCACCGAAGCGCTGGCGCGCGTCATCGACCACCGCGAAATCTTCCACGACGAGATGTTGTCGCTGATGCGCCGCATCATGAGCGGCGAGATGACGCCGGTGATGATCGCCGCGCTCGCGATCGGCCTGCGCGTGAAGAAGGAGAGCATCGGCGAGATCGCCGCCGCAGCGCAGGTGATGCGCGAGTTCGCGACGCCGGTCGTGGTGGCGGACCGCACGCACCTGGTCGACATCGTCGGCACCGGCGGCGACGGCTCGCACACCTTCAACATCTCCACCGCGTCGATGTTCGTCGCGGCGGCGGCCGGTGCGCGCGTGGCCAAGCACGGCGGCCGCAGCGTGTCGTCGACCAGCGGCAGCGCCGACGTGCTGGAAGCGCTCGGCGCGAACATCATGCTGCCGCCGGAGCAGGTGGCGGCCTGTCTGGCCGAGACCGGCATCGGCTTCATGTTCGCGCCGAACCACCACGCGTCGATGAAACACGCCGCGGCGGTGCGCAAGGAACTCGGCGTGCGCACGATCTTCAACATCCTCGGCCCGCTGACGAACCCGGCGCAGGCCCCGAACCAGCTGCTCGGCGTGTTCCACCCCGACCTCGTCGGCATCCAGGTGCGTGTGCTGCAGCGCCTGGGCAGCGAACACGTGCTGGTGGTCTACGGGACGAACGGCATGGACGAGATCTCGCTCTCCGGCGAAACCATGGTCGGTGAACTGAAGGACGGGCAGGTGCACGAGTACCTGGTCCACCCGAGCGATTTTGGCTTGCCGGTGTACGACTCGCGCGTGCTGAAGGTGGCCAACCGGGACGAATCGGTGCAGTGCATCCGGCGCGCGCTGGCCGACGAGGACGGGCCGGTGCGCGACATCGTGCTGCTGAACGCCGGCGCGGCGCTGTACGCGGCCGGCGTGGCGAGCGACATCGGCGAGGGCGTCGGGCGCGCCCGCGAGGCCGTGCGATCCGGCGCCGCGCAGGCCCGGCTGGAGCAGTTCGTCGCCGCCACCCAGCGGCTGCACGCTGCAGCCGGGGCATGACCGACATCCTGCAGCGCATCGTCGCAGTCAAGCACGAGGAGGTCGCGGCGGCGAAGGCGCGGCGGCCGTTCGCGGCCGTGCGGGCGGAAGCCGAGGCACGGCGGGCCGATCTGCGGCCGTTCGTCGGCGCGCTGCGCGCGCGCATGGCCGCCGGCGACGTGGCCGTGATCGCCGAATGCAAGAAGGCCAGCCCCAGCAAGGGCCTGCTGCGCGAGGCGTTCGATCCGGCGGCGATCGGCCGCGCCTATGCGCAGCACGGTGCCGCCTGCCTGAGCGTGCTGACCGACGAACGCTTCTTCCAGGGGCACGCCGACTTCCTGATCGCGGCGCGGGCCGCGTCCGGGCTGCCGGTGCTGCGCAAGGACTTCACCGTAGACGCCTACCAGATCGCCGAGGCGCGCGCGATGGGCGCTGACGCCGTGCTGCTGATCGTCGCCTGCCTCGACGACGCCCGGCTCGCCGAACTGGAAGCGGCTGCGGATGGATTCGGCCTCGCGGTGCTGGTGGAGGTGCACGACGCCGCAGAACTCGACCGCGCGCTGCGACTGCGCACGCCGCTGATCGGCGTCAACAACCGCAACCTGCGCAGCTTCGAGGTGTCGCTGCAGACGACGCTCGACCTGCTGGCCCGCGTGCCCCCTGATCGCTTGCTCGTCACCGAGTCCGGCATCGCGACGCGGGCCGACGTGCAGCGCCTGCGCGCGGCCGGGGTGCACGCGTTCCTGGTCGGCGAGGCGTTCATGCGTGCCGCCGACCCGGGGCTGGCGCTGGCAGGGCTGTTCGGACGCGCCGGCGCTGCGGCGGCATGACCGCCGACGATCTGCAGGCCGCGTTTCAGCGGCTGCCGGCGGCGTGGCGGGAGGTGCTGCCGGGCTGGACCCCGCAGGCCCAGGCGGCCGTGGTCGACCGCGTGCGCGCGGCGTCGGGTGGCCGCGAAATCGCGCCGGCCGACCCGTTCCGGGCGCTGCGGCTGGTGGCGCCGGCGGCGGTGCGCATCGTCCTGCTGGGCCAGGACCCGTACCCGCGCCCTGGGCACGCCGACGGCCTGGCGTTCTCGGCCGGCCACGGCCGGCCCCATTCGCTGCGCCGGGTGTTCGAGGTGCTGGAGGCGGATCGGCCGGGTTGGCAGCGCCCGGTGAGCTGGGCGCTCGACGCCTGGGCGCGTGCCGGCGTGCTGCTGCTGAATCCCACGCTGAGCGTGGAGGTCGGCGCGCCGGGCAGCCACCTCGATTGCGGTTGGCAAGCGCTCACATCTGAAATTGTTGGCGGGCTGTCGCGGCGCTCAGATCCGCCCGCCTTTCTGCTTTGGGGTCGCGTGGCGAACGCCTTCTTCGACGCGGCAGTGTCGGCGCCGTCTGGCGCGGGGGTGCTGCGCACCCGCCACCCGTCACACGACGTGCGACGCGAATTCATGGCCGCAGGCAGCCACTTCGCCGCCACGGCAGACCGCGTCGACTGGTGGGGCGCCTTGGGCGACCATAGGCCACATGCTATACTCACAGGCTCTCTGGAGGGGTGCCCGAGTGGCTAAAGGGGGCAGACTGTAAATCTGTTGGCTTACGC
>JBDTUO010000223.1:0-5611 GCA_040007675.1 Rubrivivax sp. | reverse complement strand
TGCGCCAGGACGTCTGGAACCTGATCTTCGCCAACGTGCGGCTGGACATCGTGCAGCACGACATGAAGGCCGAGATGGGCGCCTGCACGGTGGGCGAGCGGCGGCTGGTCGATCTGCTGCGCAAATACGGTCGCGACAGCTACCTGGCGCACAAGCAGGCGCTGTTCGACGCCACGCGCCGGATGATGGAAGCCGAGATCGCGAAGATTCCGAACGGGCGCTACAGCGGCGAAGGGCGGGTCTTCTACGACGGCCGCCACGAGGGCAGCCAGTTCACCATCCGCGTCGACATCGAGGTCGAGGACAAGCGCATCCGCTTCGACTATTCGCGCACCGATGCGCAGACCAATGGCTTCGTCAACGGCACCTTCACATCCAGCGCGTCGGCCACCATCCTGACGCTGCTGCAGATGGTCAACCCCGACATCCCGCACAACGAGGGCATGGTCGAGCCGATCGAGATCGTGATCCCCGAAGGCACGATCCTCAACGCCGCCTACCCGAAGGCCACGACCTTCGGCAACCACCTTTGCCCGCCCAACGCCGACGCCATCCAGCGTGCGCTCAGCCCCGTGCTGCCCGACCGCGTGACCGCGGGCTGGAACAACCTGCTCGCCGCACTGACCACCGGCCTCGACCCCGGCAGCGGCGAGAAGTACGTCGACATCGGCTTCATGGGGCTCAAGGGCGGCTCGGGCGCCATGCAAGGCTGCGACGGCTACGACCACATCGGCATGATCGACGCCTCGGGCGGCGTGCTCGACCAGGACTACGAGATGTTCGAGCGCCAGACGCCGCATCGCCTGATCAAGCACGAACTGCTGAGCGACTCGGCCGGCGCCGGCCAATGGCGCGGCGGGCTGGGCGTGGAGACGATCTTCGAGATCGGCTCCGACGACACGCAACTCGTGACCTTCGGCGATGGCGACTTCGAAGGCGCCTTCGGTCTGGCCGGCGGCCACGGCGCGGGGTTGAACTTCATCCGCCTGACCTACCCCGACGGCAAGACGGTCGTGCCGCGCAACAAGGACCTGATTACCGGCGTGCCGCGCGGCACGGTCTACCACCAGGTGGCCAACGGCGGCGGCGGCTGGGGCGACCCGAAACGGCGCGACCGCCTTCTGCTCGCTGCCGAAGTGAAGAACGGCGTCATCAGCCGCGAAGCCGCGATGCGCGACTACGGCATGAGCCAGAGCGAACTCGACGCGACATGAATCCCGAACCGGATCCGGCATGAACTTCGAGCTGACCGACGACCAGCGCACGATCCGCGACAGCTTCGCGCGCTTCGTCGACGAGCGCGTCGTGCCGCAGGCCGCAGCCATCGACGAGGCGCGTGAGTTTCCGCGTGCGCTGTTCGGCGAGCTCGCTGCACTGGGCCTGTTCGGCCTGCGCTACCCCGAGCCGGTCGGCGGCTCCGGTCTCGGGCTCACCGAGTTCTGCTTCGCGCTGGCCGAGATCGCGCGTGGCTCGATGTCGCTGGCCGGTGCCGCGGCAATGCAGTCGCTGATGGGCACCAAGTTCCTGCACCTGCTGGGCAATGCCGAACTGATCGAACGCCTGTTCCAGCCGGCGCTGCGCGGCGAGAAGATCGGCGCCATCTGCATGACCGAACCCGATGCCGGCTCTGACCTCGGCAGCATCGCCACCCGCGCCACGCGCTGCGAACGCGGCTGGCGGCTGAATGGCCGCAAGACCTGGGTCACCTCGGCGCCGGTGGCTGATTTCTTCACCGTCTTCGCCCAGGCCGGGGATGAGAAGAAGCTGACGATCTTCCTCGTCGAGCGCAGCTTTGCGGGCCTGCACATCGGGCGCGAAATCCACAAGATGGGCGTGTGGGCGCTGCCGACCTCGGAACTGGCCTTCGACGATTGTTTCGTCCCCGACTCGCACCTTCTGTCGCGCGAGGTCGGCGACGGCGAAGCGCAGCTGCGCAAGACCCTGGCCGAGATCCGCATCATCACCGGCGCGATGGCGCTCGGCGTGGCGCGCGCGGCGCTGGCCGAGGCGCTGCGCTACAGCGGCGAGCGCCGCCAGTTCGGCAAACCGATCAACCGCTTCCAGGCGATCCAGTCCAAGCTCGCCGAGATGGCCACCGAGCTCGAGTCGGCCGTGCACCTGGTGCACTACGCCGCCTGGCTGCATGGCGTGGGCCGGCCGCACCACAAGGAAGCGGCGATGGCCAAGCTGCATGCCACCGAGGCGGCCGCGCGCATCTGCGACCAGGCCGCGCGCGTGCTCGCCAGCTACGGCTACGCGATGGAGTACCCGGTGCAGCGCTACCTGCGCGACGTGCGCTTCACGCTGATCGGCGGCGGCACGAGCGAGATCCTGAAACTCATCATCGCCAAGGAGTTGACGTCATGAAGGACGCCAGGGCCATCAAGGTGGTGCTCGCCAAGCCTGGGCTGGACGGCCACGACCAGGGCGCCAAGGTGGTCGTGCGGGCGATGCTCGACGCCGGCTTCGACGTCCACTACACCGGCTTGCGCCAGACACCCGAACAGGTGGTGCAGGCGGCGCTGCGCGAGGACGCCGACGTGATCGCGTTGTCCAGCATGGCCGGCTCGCATCTGCCCTTCTGCACCCGGCTCAAGCCGCTGCTCGAAGCCGCCGGCCTGGGCGATCGGCTGTGGATCATCGGCGGCAACCTGCCGGCGCAGGACCACGACGCCCTGCGTGCGCTCGGCTTCGAGGGCGTGTTCCAGACCGGCTCCCGGCTGGATGCGATCTGCGATTTCATCAAGGCCCACCGACCATGACACGCGACAGCCAAGCCCGCCCCGTGCGCAACGAATCGGGCATTCCCGTACAGCCGCTGTATACCGCAGCCGACCTCGAAGCCAGCGGTGGCCTGGCCATGCTCGGCGAGCCGGGCGCCTACCCGTTCACGCGCGGCATCCACCCGCTGATGTACCGCAAGCAGCCATTCACGATGCGCCAGTACACCGGTTTCGGCAATGCCGCCGATACCAACCGGCGCTTCAGGTTCCTGATCGACAACGGCCAGACCGGGCTCAACGTCGCCTTCGACCTGCCCACGCAATGCGGCCTCGATTCCGACGACGCCGCGTCCGACGGCGAGATCGGCCGCGTGGGCATGGCGGTGGATACCTTGCGCGACTTCGAGGTTGCGTTCGACGGCATCGACCTCGACAAGATCACCGTCTCGCTGACGATCAACGGCGCGGCGGCGATCCTGATCGCGATGTATCTGGCGTGTGCCCAGAAACGCGGCTACGACCTGAAGCGCCTGCGCGGCACGGCGCAGAACGACATCCTGAAGGAATACGTCGGCCGCGGCACCTGGGTGTTCCCGGTCGAGCCGTCGATCCGGCTCGTCGGCGACACCATCGAATACTGTGCCGAACACGCACCCAAATACAGCCCGGTCTCGGTGTGCGGCTACCACATCCGCGAATCGGGGGCCACGCCGACGCAGGAGATGGCCTGGGGCTTCTGCATCGCCCGCGCCTACGCCGACGAGGTGATCCGGCGCGGCGTGCCGGTCGACGAGTTCGCCGGCCGCCTGTCCTACAACTTCAACATCTTCGGCAACCTGTTCGAGCAGGTGGCCAAGTTCCGTGCCGGGCGCGGCCTGTGGGCGCGGATCATGAAGGAGCAGTACGGCGCCACGCAGCCCGGCTCGATGTGGCTGCGCATGATTGCCGGCGGCGGCGGCGGCGGCCTCACGTTCGAGCAGCCGGAGAACAACATCGTGCGCGGCGCCTACTACGCGCTGATCGCGGCACTGTCGGGCGCGCAGACGATGGCCCTGTGCTGCTACGACGAGGCCTACACGATCCCGAGCGAACATGCCCAGCGCCTGTCGCTGCGCACGATGCAGATGCTGGTCGAGGAGATGGGCCTGGCCGAGACGGTCGACCCGCTGGGCGGCTCGTACTACCTCGAGACGCTGACGAATCAGATGCGCGCCGAGATGGAACGCATCATCGCCGAGACCGATGCCGCCGGCGGCATCGTCAAGCTCATCGCCGACGGCACGATCCAGTCGCGCGTCTCGGCGCAGGCCTACCGCATGCAGCGCGCGATCGAGTCCGGCGCCTTCCCCAAGGTCGGCGTGAATCGCTACCGCAGCGCCACCGAGGCGCAGCATGAGGTGGAGATGCACCCCTACCGCGCCGACGACGCGCGCGCGCAGATCGCCTCGCTCGAAGGTGTGCGCGCCGGGCGCGACGCCGCCGCGGTGGCGAACGCGCTGCAACGCGTCGAGGCCGACGCGCGTGCCGGCATCAATCTGATGCCGGCCCTCGTCGAGGCCGTCAAGGCCTACGCCAGTGTGGGGGAGATCACCACGCGATTGGTCGACGTCTTCGGCCGTTACCAGGAGCCGCTGCGTTTCGACCACCGCGACGAGCAGGAGCGCGCAGCATGATGAACGCGGTCGAAACCTATCTTGCGCCGACCACGCTGGCGCAAGCGCTCGCGGCGCTTGCCGCACCCGGCGGCGCCACGGTGCTGGCCGGCGGCACCGATCTGATGCCGCAACACAATGCCGGGCGCTTGAAAGCGGCCGCCACGTTGCTCAACATCAGGCGCGTCCAGGGGCTGTCGGCGGTCGCGCTGGATGGCGATGCGCTGGTGATCGGCGCGCTGGCCACGCTGAGCGCACTGCAGCGCGATGCGCTGGTCTGCGCGCATGCGCCGCTGCTGATCGAGGCCATCGAACACTTCGCGAGCGACCAGATCCGCAACATGGCCACGCTGGGCGGCAACCTGTGCAACGCCTCGCCGGCCGGCGACACGCTGACGCCGCTGCTGGCACTCGATGCGCAGGTCGAACTGGCCCGCCTGGCCGAGGACGGTGCGATCGCCACGCGCCGCCTGCCCCTGGCCGGCTTCTTCGTCGCACCGGGCCGCACGCGGCGCGAGCCGCGCGAGCTGCTGACCACGGTGCGGCTGCCGCTGCGCGGCGTCGGCCAGATCGTGCGCTTTCACAAGGCCGGCACCCGCCCGGCGCTGGACATCGCGACGATCTCGATCGCGCTGGCTGCGCAGCGCGACGGGCAGGGCCGGCTGCACGAGGTGCGCCTGGCGCTCGGTGCGGTGGCGCCCACCCCCGTTCGCGCACACCGCGCCGAGGCGCTGCTCGAAGGCCGCCAGCTGGACGCCGCGCTCGCCGAGCAGGCCGCACAAGCGGCCGCCGACGAGGCGACGCCGATCGACGACGTGCGCGCCACGGCCTGGTACCGCCGCGAGCTGGTACGCAACCTGACCCGAAGGATGCTCGACGATGTCACTCACGCATGAAATCCGCTTCCGCCTCAATGGCGTGGCGCAGCGTACGCACGTTGATATCAGCCTGAGCGCGCTGCAGTTGCTGCGCGATGTGATGCGCCTGCCGGGCACCAAGTACGGCTGTGGCGAAGGTGAATGCGGCGCCTGCACGATCCTGCTCGACGGCGCGTCGGTCAACGCCTGCCTGCTGTTCGCCGTCGATTGCGACGGCCGTGAGTTGACGACGATCGAGGGCCTGGCCAACGACCCGCGCGCCCAGGCGCTGCGCGAGGCCTTCGTCGCCCATGGTGCGGTGCAGTGCGGCTTCTGCACGCCGGGCATGGTGGTGCAGGCCACCCATCTGCTCGCCGGC
>JBDTUO010000222.1:0-5615 GCA_040007675.1 Rubrivivax sp. | reverse complement strand
TGGTCTGCGAAGGCTGCGGCGACTGCAGCGTGCAGAGCAACTGCCTGTCGGTCGAGCCGGTCGAGACCGAATTCGGCCGCAAGCGGCGCATCAACCAGAACAGCTGCAACCTCGACTTCTCGTGCCTGAAGGGCTTCTGCCCGAGCTTCGTCACAGTCGAGGGCGGCACGCTGAAGCGGGCGAAGAAGGAGACCCGCGCCGACCTCTCGGCCGTGGCGGCACCGCCCGAACCGGCGCTGCCGCTCGCGCATCCGTCGGACACCCGCGACTGGGGCATCGTCGTCGCCGGCGTGGGCGGCACCGGCGTCATCACGATCGGCCAGTTGCTCGGCATGGCCGCGCACCTCGAGGGCAAGGGCGTCGTCACGCAGGACGCCGGCGGGCTGGCGCAGAAGGGCGGTGCGACCTGGAGCCACATCCAGATCGCGCAGACGCCGGACGCCATCCACACCACGAAGGTCGATACGGCACAGGCTGACCTCGTGATCGCCTGCGACAGCATCGTCGGGGCCTCGAAGTACACGCTGACGGTGATGCAGGAAGGCCGCACCTTCGTCGCGCTGAACACGCACGGCACGCCGACCGCCGGCTTCGTCAAGAACCCGGACTGGAAGGCACCGGGCGCCGCCTGCGAGGCGGTCGTGCGCGCGAGCGTCGGCGACGACCTGATCGGTACGCTCGACGCCGAGCAGGCCGCCGTGCAGCTGATCGGCGACAGCATCTACACCAACCCGCTGATGCTCGGTTACGCGTGGCAGCACGGCCGCGTGCCGCTGTCGCACGCGGCGCTGATGCGCGCAATCGAGCTCAACGGCGTGCAGGTCGACAACAACAAGGCGGCCTTCGAGTGGGGCCGGCGCTGCGCGCACGACCTGGCGTCGGTGCAGGCCTTGTTCAAGGCCAGCCAGGTGATCCAGTTCGTCAAGAAGCCCTCGCTCGAAGAGACGGTGCGCACGCGCGTCGAGTTCCTGACCGCCTACCAGGACGCCGCCTACGCGGCGCGCTATCACGCCTTCGTCGAGAAGGTGCGTGCGGCCGAGGCCCCGCTCGCCGGCAGCACGAAGCTGACCGAGGCGGTCGCGCGCTACCTGTTCAAGCTGATGGCGATCAAGGACGAGTACGAAGTCGCACGGCTGCACACCGACCCGGCGTTCAGCGCCCGCATCGCCGGCATGTTCGACGGCGACTTCAAGCTGGTGCACCACCTCGCTCCGCCCGGCATCGCCAAGCGCAACGCGAAGGGGGAACTGGTCAAGCAGCCGTTCGGGCCCTGGATCCGCAGCGCGTTCGGCGTGCTCGCGAAGCTCAAGGGCCTGCGCGGCGGCGCGCTCGACCTGTTCGGCCGCAGCGAGGAGCGCCGCATCGAGCGTGCGCTGATCGGCGAGTACGAGGCGACGATCGACGAACTGCTGCGCGGTCTCAGCGTGCCGCGCCTGGCGCTGGCGGTGGAGATCGCGCGGCTGCCGGAGGAGATCCGCGGTTACGGCCACGTGAAGGCGCGCCACCTCGGCGCAGTGCGCCCGAAATGGCGGGCGCTGATGGCGCGCTGGCGCGGCGAGGAGCCGGTCGCCGTCGTGCCGCGCGCCGCCTAGGCCCCGGGTCGAGGGCGGCGGGGAGGGAAGGTCGGCCCCTTATAATCTGTGGGTTTTTGCCCAGGGCCGACCCGAGGACCGCATGAGCCATCCGCAGGACAAGCAAACGCACGCCACCACTGGCACCGATGAGGTGCCCGAGGGTCACGAGACGCCGATCCGCACGCCCAAGCAGCTGATCTGGACGGTGCTGGCAGCGTTCCTGGTGCCGATCGTGATCATCGTGCTGTTGGTCAACTTCGTCGCCAGCGAGACCAAGCCGGGCGCCGGCAGCGACGGCTTCGGCGCCGAGGCGATCGCGCAGCGCCTGCAGCCGGTGGGCATGGTCGAGATCCGCGACGCGTCCGACGTCGGTTCGCTCAAGACCGGCGAGCAGGTGTTCCAGGCGCAGTGCTCGGCCTGCCACACGACCGGCGCCGCCGGTGCCCCGAAGATCGACGACACCGGTGCCTGGGCGCCGCGCATCGCCACCGGCTACGACGCGCTGCTGCACTCGGCGTTGAAGGGCAAGGGCGCGATGGCGCCGCAGGGCGGCGGCGACTTCTCCGACTTCGAGATCGCGCGCGCGGTGGTCTACATCGCCAACCACGGCGGCGCGAAGTTCGCCGAGCCGGCCGCGCCGGAAGGGGCCGCGAGCGCGGCCAGCGGTGCCGACGCCGGCACGGCCACGGCCGCCGCCGGCACCGCCGCGGCCGCAGCCAGCGCGTCCAGCGAAGGCGCCAGCGCCCCGAAATGAGCCCCCGCCCGGGTCGCTCGCGCGGCGCGGGGAGTGTGGCGAGCGGAAAGAACGAACGATGGCGAGGCCGCCTGCGGGCGGCTTCGGCATTTCTGGCTCAGGCCGGCGGCTGCGGTTGCAGCTGGTAGCCGAAGCGCGCCGGCATGGCGTCGAAATCGAGCGGCGTAGGCGTCCAGATGCCTGCCTCGACCACATCGGCTGCGACCGCGACGTCCTGCGTGTGCACGAGGCCGAATCCCAGCGAGGTGCGCAGGAACAGCCGCCCGGCATCGTCCAGCCACGTGTCGTGCACCGCCGCTGCCGGGGCGCCGGTGTGGGCGTGCACCGCGGGCGCGACACCGGCGCCCTCGTCCGGGTTGGCCTGCAGCCGCCAGACGAACGGCGCGGCCGCGAGCTCGACGTAGACCCGCTGCGGCCCGTTCTGGAAGAACCAGCAACCGCGCTCGTCGGCCGCGTAGTTGCGCTCGATGAAGGCCCGCAGCTTGTCGTGCAGGATGCGGCTGCCCTTGACCCGCGGGAATGGCCCCGCGGCGCGGATGCGGTCGTCGCGCATGTACCAGTCGCCACGCGCATCGAGCGCGAGCCAGCCGTAGCAGTGCGGCACGTTGGGCCACTTCTTCAGCGCGGCCTCGACGATCGGATCCATCGGAACACCTTAGCGCATCGAGCGCTCGGGCGCTGCCACGCGCTGCACCTCCGCCGTCAGGTGTCGCTCAGCGGCGGTCGGCGAGCCACCCGGTCACGGCGTCGGGCAGCGTGGGCACCTGCCCCCGAATGGCCGGCCCGTCGGGAAAACCGACGTGCCCGCCGTGGGCCGGCTGCCACAGCGTCACCGCGGGGCTGACGTCGGCCACTCCCGGCAGCGACGCCGCCGGCACGAACGGGTCGTTGCGCGGGTTCAGCACCAGCGACGGCACGCCGACGCGGTGCAGATGCGGCCGCGCCGACGCGCGCGCCCAGTAGTCGTCGGTGTCGCGGAAGCCGTGCAGCGGCGCAGTGAAGGCGTCATCGAAGTCGTACAGCGTGCGGGCACGCTGGACCCGCTCGCGGTCGAACAGGCCGGGGTACTGCTGCCACTTGGCGAAGGCCTTCGGCAGCATCGTGCGCAGGAACAGGCGCGTGTAGACCACACGGTTGAAGCCGCGCCCCATCGCGGCGCCGGACGCCGCCAGGTCGAGCGGCGCACAGACGGTCGCCAGCGCGGACACCGTGTCCGCTGCGGCGGCGCCGGCCTCCTCGGCCCAGCGCAGCAGCGCATTGCCGCCGAGCGACACGCCGACCGCCAGCAGCGGGCCAGTGTGCGCCGCGCGCAGGCGGCCGAGCATCCAGCCGACCTCGGCATGGTCGCCCGAGTGGTAGGCGCGTGGCGCGCGGTTGATCTCGCCCGAGCAGCCGCGAAAGTGCGGCACCGCGTAGGCCCAGCCCCGCGCCCGCGCCGCCAGTGCGAACGACAGCGCGTAGTGGCTGGTGGTCGAGCCTTCGAGGCCATGGAACAGTACCAGCAGCGGCCGCGCCGACGCGGCGCCAGCGCCCGCCACGCCCTCGTCGGCGAGGAAGTCGGCATCGACGAAGTCGCCGTCCGGCGTGTTCCAGCGTTCACGCCGGAAGCGCAGCAGCGGCGCGCGCCGGCGGCGGGCGCCGAGCACCGGCCAGATCGTCTGCGCGTGCCCACCCGGCAGCCACGGCGGCGCGCGGAACGCCGGGCCGCCGACACCGAAGGGGCCCGCGGTCAATGCAGGGTCGACGGGTTGTCGGCCAGTGTCGGCGCCTGCAGGCCGCCCGGGCTCGCATGGTGCACCACCAGACGCCACCCCTGCGCGGTCTGCACATAGACGTTGGTCGCGATCACCCACGCGCTGCGCGGCCCGTCGTCGGTCACGACTTCGACCCGTTCGTGCAGGTGGTGCACCCGCGCGGCCATCGCGTCGATGCGATGAACCTGCTCGGCGTGCACCGGAATCGCGCCGTTGGCGAAGATCGCCTCGAAGCTGGCGCGGATCGCCGCCGCGCCGATGACGCGGGCGCCGCCGGGGTGCACGCAGACGATGTCCTCATCATCGGCCCAGACGGCCATCAGCGCGTCCAGGTCGGCGTTGCGCAGCGCCTCGTAGAGCCGCACTTCCAGCTCGTCGGGCGTGGCGCCGAGCGCGGTGATCGGGGGGCGGCGCGAGGGCGGCACGGCGCACGGCCTTCAGCGGAAGACGACCGTCTTGTGGCCGTTGCGCAGCACGCGGTGCTCGACGTGCCAGCGCACGGCGCGCGCCAGCACGACGCACTCGATGTCGCGCCCGACCGCGGTGAAGTCCTCGGCCGACAGCGTGTGGTCGACGCGCTCGACGTCCTGCTCGATGATCGGCCCCTCGTCGAGGTCGGCCGTCACGTAGTGCGCCGTCGCGCCGATCAGCTTGACGCCGCGCGCATGGGCCTGCTGGTACGGCCTGGCGCCCTTGAAGCTCGGCAGGAAGCTGTGGTGGATGTTGATCGCGCGGCCGGCCAGCGCCTCACACAACGCGGGGCTCAGGATCTGCATGTAGCGCGCCAGCACCACCAGATCGACGCGCTCACGCTCGATGATCGCGCGCAGCGCGGATTCCTGCGCGGTGCGGGCGGCGGCGTCGCTGCCGGGGGCCAGCGGCAGGTGGTGGAACGGGATGCCGTAGCCCTCGGCGAGGCCGCGAAAACGCTCGTGGTTGGACACGATCGCCGGCAGCTCCACCGCCAACTGTCCGCTCTGCCAGCGGAACAGCAGGTCGTTCAGGCAGTGCCCGTGCTGGCTGACCATCAGCAGCACCCGCGCGCGCGCGGCGAGCGGGTGGAACTCGAGCGTCATGCCGTACTGTTGCTGCGCCTGCGCGAACAGCTGGTGCAGCTCCGGCACCGCGCCCAGCTCGGGCGGCGCCTCGAAGTGCACCCGCATGAAGAACAGACCGGTCGCATCGGCACCGTACAGGTCGCCGAACTGCTGCGAATCGACGATGTTGCAGCCGGCCTGGAACAGCAGGCCGGACACGGCGTAGACGATGCCCTTGGAGTCGCGTGCCGCGAGCGTGAGCACGTAGTCGTGCGGCGCCGTCTCCATGGGCGCGCGTCAGTGCCCGTGGGCCAGCGTCTCGCCGGCCCGCAACCGGTACACGGTGCCGCAGTAGGGGCAGCGCCCCTCTCCGGTGGCAGCGATGTCGATGAACACGCGCGGGTGCTGGTTCCACAGCGTCATCTTCGGGTTCGGGCAGCAGATCACGCCGCCGCCCAGCAGCTCGGCCGCGCGCAACTCGACCACGTCCTGCGCG
>JBDTUO010000221.1:0-5622 GCA_040007675.1 Rubrivivax sp. | reverse complement strand
CTAGCATCGGCGCCATGCCGACCCCGCCGCGCGCCGACCCGCCGTCGACATTCACTCCGCCCAGGCCGGCCGCCGTCGGCGCGCTGACCGTACGTCGTGTCGGCTGGGCCGGTGCAGCGGCGCTGGCCGCCGCGATGGGGATCGGCCGCTTCGCGTTCACGCCGCTGCTGCCGCTGATGCAGGCGGAGGCACGCGTCGGCCTCGGCGCCGGCGCGCTGCTCGCCGCGGCGAACTACCTCGGCTACCTGCTCGGCGCGCTGGCCTGCCTGCGCTGGCCGCAGCACCCGCTGACCGCGGCGCGAATCGGCCTCGCCGGCGTCGTCGGCGCCACCGCGGCCACCGGCGCGGCGATGCCGTTCGAGGCCGCGCTGCTGGTGCGCATCATTGCCGGGGCCGCCAGCGCGTGGGTGCTGGTCGGCGTGTCGGCCTGGGCGCTGCCGGTGCTGGCGGCGGCCGGCCGGTCCGACCGCGCCGGCTGGGTCTATGCCGGCGTCGGGGCGGGCATCGCTGGCGCGGGGTTCATCGCCTGGGCCGCTGCCGTGCAGCGCTGGCCGACGCCGGCCGTCTGGGTCGCGCTGGCGGTCGTTGCCGCTGCGGCGGCGCTGCCGACGTGGATGGCGGACGCGCGCTCCTCGGCCGGCGCAGCCGGAGGTGATGCGGGCCCGCAGCACCGCACCGAGGCCGCGCCGCGCCGCGTCGGCCGCCTCGTGGCCTGTTACGGCGCGCTCGGCTTCGGCTACATCGTGCCGGCGACGTTCCTGCCGTCGGCGGCGCGCGCCGCCGGCGCCGACCCGGCCGTCTACGGTGCGCTGTGGCCGTTGTTCGGGCTCGCTGCCGCCGCGTCGACGCCGCTCGCCGGTCGCCTGCTGCAGCGCCACCGCCCGCGTGCCGTCTGGTCATGGGCGATGGCGTTGATGGGCTTGGGGGTGGCCGTTCAGCTCGCCGCGCCGACCGCCGTGGCCGCTTTCGTCTGCTCGGCCTTTGCGGTCGGCGGCAGCTTCATGGCCGCCACGATGGCCGGCCTGATCGAGGCGCGGCGGCACACGACGGACCCGCGTTCGGCGGCGCGCCTCATCGCCGGGATGACGGCCGCCTTCGCGACCGGCCAGCTGCTCGGGCCCCTGGTGGTCGCCGGCGCCGTTCGCCTTGGGCACGACCCGTTCACGCTCGCCGGCGCGCTCGCGGTCGCCGCGCTGTCGGCCGCCGCCGCCACGCTCGCCCGGGGGGCGCATCCGGCGCCAACTGCGTCACGCTGAAACGCCGTCGGGGCGACGACCACGCCGGTTCGACACCAGTTGTGACAGGCGGCGCCGATATCGCTCGGAACGACCCTGCCGGCGCCCCGGCGCTCCGGCCAGCCCATGTCAACGACTCCACCGACCACCCTGCTCGAAGGCCCGCGCCGCCTGCTGGTCGCCCTCTTCGTCGGGGTCGGCGCGTGGTACCTGGTCTGGCGGCTCGGCACCTTCAACCCCGCGGCACCGGTGCTGTCGCGCGCCATCTACGCGGCCGAGCTGTTCGGTTTCTGCAGTGCGCTGCTTCACTTGTTCATGTGCTGGCGCCTGACCGATCGCGAAGCACCGCCGCCTGTCGTGCTGAGGGCGGTCGACGTCTTCGTGCCGACCTACAACGAGTCACCCGCGCTCGTGCGCAAGACGCTGCTGGCCGCGCTGGCGATGGAGCAGCCGCACCAGGTCTGGCTGCTCGACGACGGACGGCGCGACGAGATGGCGGCACTGGCGCGCGAGCTCGGCTGCCGCTACCTGACGCGGCCCGACAACACCCACGCCAAGGCCGGCAACCTGAACCATGCGCTGCAGCACAGCAGCGCCGAACTGGTGGCGGTGTTCGACTGCGACCACGCGCCGCGGCGCGACTTCCTGACCCGCACGCTCGGCTACTTCGACGATGCGCGCGTGGCCTTCGTGCAGACGCCGCAGGACTTCTACAACCTCGACTCGTACCAGCACCGCCGAGGTGGCCGCTCACGTTCGGTGTGGACCGAGCAGTCGCTGTTCTTTCGCGTCATCCAACGCGGCAAGGACCGCTGGAACGCCGCGTTCTTCTGCGGCAGCTGCGCGGTCGTGCGACGGGAGGCGCTGGACGAGATCGGCGGCTTCGCGACCGGCACCGTGACCGAGGATCTGCACACCTCGATCCGGCTGCACGCCCGCGGGTGGAAGTCGGTCTACCACGCGCAGGCGCTCGCGTTCGGAGTGGCACCGGAATCAATCGCGCCTTTCATCGGCCAGCGGGTGCGCTGGGGCCAGGGCGCGATGCACGTGTGGCGGCTCGAAGGCATCCTGACGCACAAGGGGCTCAGCTGGCCGCAGCGCCTGAACTACCTCGCGTCGGTCCTGACCTACTTCGACGGCTGGCAGAAGGCCGTGATGTACCTCGCGCCGGTGATCGTGCTGACGACCGGCACGATGCCGGTACTGACCGACACGCGCTCGTTCCTGCTGCACTTCATCCCGTACTACGCGCTGACCTTCTGGGTCTTCGAAGAAGCCGGGCGCGGCTACGGACGCAGCCTGTTCATCGAGCAGTACAACATGGCGCGCTTCGCCGCCTTTGCCTGGGCGACGCTGGCGTGGCTGTTCCCGCGCATGAAGTTCCGCGTCACCGCCAAGGGCGGCGCACGCAGCAGCTCCGCGCTGCGTTTCACAGCGCCGCAATGGGCCGTGATGGCGCTCAACCTCGGCGCGATCCCGGTCGGCGTCGCGCTGTTCGCGCTGCACGGTGCGCTGCCACTGGACGGCCTGGTCGCCAACGTCGTGTGGGCGGCGGTCAACGGCGGCCTCGCGGCGGCGGTGCTGAGCTTCACGTTCGGGCTGCAGCGTCATCAGCGCGTGGACTACCGTTTTCCGGTGCCGCTGGTGGCCGAGCTCGTGTTCGCCGACGGCAGCCGCGTGCTCGGCACCGCCGACGACATCTCGGCGACCGGCCTGCGCTTCTACGGCGCGCTGCCTTCGGCGCTCGGGACCGGGCAGCCGGTGACGGGCCAGCTGATGTTGCCCGATGGACCGATCGCGCTCTGGGGCGAGGTCACGGCGAGCTTCGGCGCCGTCGACGACGGCGACGGCCCCCGCGCCGTCGGCTGCCGCGTGCGCAGCACGGGCGACGGCCAACGGCGGCTCGAGAGATTCCTGTTCGGCAGCGACCGCCAATGGCAGGTCAACGGCTACAGTGACCAGGTGCACACGCCGCTCAGCCGCTGGCTGCCGCGCCAGGTCGCCGGGCCGAGCGCGCACCCGCTGGCCGGGCGGCGCTGGAACGCGGCGCAGGTGCACGCACGCATCGACGAGCCGGGCCTGCCGGCACTGGCCGCGGCGGGCGAACTCGCCGGCAGCGAAAACCTGCTGCTGAGTTACCTGCCGCTGCCGACCGACGCCCCCCTCGTGCTGCAGGTGTTCCGCCGCACCGCGGTGCCCCCGCGCGGCGTGCGCCTGGAGCCGCTGCCGCTGCCCGGCAGCGACGTCTTCGCGTACCGGTTGACGGGCGTGCCACTGCCGCTGGCACGGCGCCCGGAGCACGCCGACACGCAGCCGGCCGCGCTGTTGATGCGCGAGGCGATCGAGCAGGCCCGGGGCGACGTGCAGGGCGAAGCGGCGCCGCGCGACACCCGGCCGTCGACGCTGTGATGGCGCGCCGATCCGTGATGCGAAGCGTCGCCCCCGCGCTGGTCGGTCTCGCGCTGGCCACGGCCGCGGGCGGCGCTGCGGCGCGGGGCCTGGACTTCGCGCAGGTCGAGGCCTCTTCGGACTCCGCGACGCTGGTGCTGGTGCGTGCCCTCGGCGAACTGCCGGCCGCAGCGGCCGCACCGCTCATGTGGCTGCCGCCGCTGCTCAGCCTGAGCGCGACCCGCTGGCACGACGGCGAGGCGGTCTCGCTCGGCGTCGTGTCACGCTGGACGCTTGCCAGCCACGCCGGCCACACGTGGCGGGCCGGCGCGGGCGGCGGCGTCGACCACTTCGGCGCCCGTGCGGGCAGCGACAAACGCACGCGCGACGGCGCCTCGCTGCGCGCGCAACTCGACGCCGACGGCCCACTGCCCGGCGCCGACGGCTGGCGTTATTACGCGCTCGCGCAGGCGGCAACCTTCCGCCGCCAGTGGTTCGTCAGCGGCCAGCTCGGCGCGCCGGCCGGCGGCATCGAGTGGTCGCGCTACGGCGACGACAGCTACCAGTCGACCACTGGCGTGCTGCGGGTGTCACTGGACCGCGTCGTCGGCGCGCCCGGCTGGTCGCTGCGGCTCGGTGCGGTGCACGACCGCGCCGGCACCCGCGCGGTCGTCGGCGTGGGCTACAACGGTTTCTGAGCGCCGCAAGGCCGCCGCCTTGCGGCGACCGTCCTCCGCGACATCACGGAAAGTCGCAGAGTCACATTTCCCTGCGAGCGGGCAGCGGCTCAGCGCGCGACCGACGCGGCGTCGTCGTCTTCGGCCTCCTCGCCGAGGAAACCGCCGCTCTGGTGCGCCCACAGCCGGGCGTACAGGCCGCCCGCGGACAGCAGCTCGGCGTGCGTGCCCTGCTCGACGACGTGTCCGCGGTCCATCACGATCAGGCGGTCCATCGCCGCGATGGTCGACAGCCGGTGCGCGATCGCGACCACCGTCTTGCCCTCCATCAGGCGGTACAGGCTGGCCTGGATCGCCTGCTCGACTTCGCTGTCGAGCGCGCTCGTCGCCTCGTCGAGCAGGAGGATCGGCGCGTCCTTGAGCATCACGCGCGCGATGGCGATGCGCTGACGCTGGCCGCCGCTGAGCTTGACGCCTCGTTCGCCGACGTGGGCGTCGTAGCCGTGCCGGCCCTTCGGGTCGGCGAGGCCCTGGATGAAGTCGTGCGCCTCGGCGCGCTCGGCCGCGTGCACCATCTGGATCTCGCTCGCGTCCGGGCGCCCGTAGACGATGTTGTCGCGCACCGACCGGTGCAGCAGCGACGTGTCCTGCGTCACCATGCCGATCTGCGCGCGCAGGCTGTCCTGCTGCACGCCAGCGATGTCCTGGCCGTCGACCAGGATGCGGCCGGACTCCAGGTCGTAGAAGCGCAGCAGCAGGTTCACGACCGTGCTCTTGCCGGCGCCGGAGCGTCCGACGAGGCCGATCTTCTCGCCGGGGCGGATCGTCAGCGTCAGCCCGTCGATCACCGGACGCGTGCCGCCGTAGCCGAAGTGCACCTGTTCGAAGCGGACCTCGCCGCGCGGCACCACCAGCGGCGCCGCGCCGGGCCGGTCGAGCACGCTGTGCGGGCGGGCGAAGATGCCGATGCCGTCCTGCACCGTGCCGACATGCTCGAACAGGCTCGCCATCTCCCACATCACCCAGTGCGAGATGCCGTTCAGCCGCAGCGCCATCGCGGTCGACGCCGCGACCGCGCCGACGCCGATGTCGCCGCGTGTCCACAACCACAGCGTGACGCCGGTGGTGGCGCCGATCAGGATCACCGACAGCAGCTGGTTCACGATCTCGAACCCCGAGACCAGCCGCATCTGGCGGTGCACGGTGACGAGGAACTCCTGCATCGCCGAACGCGCGTAGCCGGCCTCGCGGTTCGAGTGCGAGAACAGCTTGACGGTGGCGATGTTGGTGTAGGCGTCGGTGATGCGGCCCGTCATCAGCGA
>JBDTUO010000220.1:0-5667 GCA_040007675.1 Rubrivivax sp. | reverse complement strand
GGTCGCCGCCATAGCGCTCGACGATGCTGCGGCTGATCCACAGCCCCAGGCCGGTACCGTCCTTCTTGCGCGTCACGAAGGGCTTGAACAGCTGGTCCATCAGCCCCGGCTCGAGCCCGGGGCCGGTGTCGGCGACGTCGATGTGGACGTGATCGCCGTCGCCGTCGCTAGTGGCGATGGTCAGTGTGCCGCCGTCGGGCATCGCGTGGATCGCGTTGACGAGCAGGTTGACCAGCACCTGCTGCAGTTCGTTGCGGTTGATCGCCGGCTGGCGGGTGGCCGCCGCCGTGCGCTGCACCTCGATGCGCGTGCGCGCCAGCAGGTGGCCCACCAGTACCAGGGAATCGTCGATCACGCCCGCGGTGTCGACCGGCGTCACGTAGCCCGCGTACTCGGTCGGGCGGGCGAACTGCAGCAGCTGCGTGACGATCAGTCGCATGCGGTCGACCTGTTCGTCGATCAAGCGCATCTCGGCGCCGACCGCCTCGGTGGCCTGCGGGCCGAGTTGCGCGCGCACGAGGTCCAGGTTGCCCTGGATCACGGCGATCGGGTTGTTCACTTCGTGCGCGATGCTCGCCGTCAACTGGCCGACCGCGGCGAGCTTTTCGCTGCGCAGCAGCTGCGACTGCGCCGCCTGGAGCTCGCGCGTGCGTTCGGCCACCTTGGCGTCGAGCTCGGTGTTCAGCCGCTGCAGCGCCTCGGTCTTGTCGTCGATGTTGTCGAGCAGGCGGTCCAGATGGCGCGCCAGGCGACCGATCTCGTCACCGCTGACCACCGCGCCGACACGGCTGTGCAGGTCGCCCCGCTCGACGCCCAGCATCGTCGCCTCCATGCGCTCGAGCGGGTGGAAGATCGCGCGCGCCCAGCGCAACGAGACGAAGGCGGCCACGATCATCACGGCGAAGAAGATCACGCCGATGCTCGCCAAGGCCCCGTACTTCAGCAGCGTGAAGGGGCGCTCGAGGAATCCGACGTAGAGCATGCCGACGCGCTCGCCGTGCCCGTCGAGCAGCGGCTGGTAGGCCGACACGTACCACTCGTTGACGACGAAGGCGCGGTCGAGCCAGGTCTGGCCGCGCCCGAGCACGGCGTCGCGCACCACCTGCGACACGCGGGTGCCGATCGCGCGCTCGTCCTGGGTGGCGCCGAACAGCCGCACGTTGGTGCTGACCCGAACGTCGTCGAGGAACAGCGTCGCGGTCCCGCGGCTGCCGAACGGCAGCGAGTCCTCCGGGTAGACGATCGCGTTGATGTGGTCGATGAACGGCAGGTTGCGGTTGAGCAGCACGCCCGCCTGCACGTGGCCGAGCAGCGTGCCGTCGGGCGCCCGCACGGCCTGGGTCGACAGCAGGACCAGTGCCCGGTCCTCCTGCGTGCGGGTGGTCGGCGCGGCGTTGAGCGTGGCCAGCAGCGGCACCTCGACGCGCCCGCGCACTGCCGGTCCGAGCAGCGTGAGCTGGCCCGGCAGCAGCCGCTCGATGCTGGTGCGATCGCCGCCCTCGGCGGCCGCACGCAGCGCCGGCGAACGAGAGTCGCCGGCGCCTGTCGGGCCGGTGTCGGTCACGCGCAGCGAGCCGTCGGGCCGCCGCAGGTTGATGAAGTCGAGCGCCGAGCCCTGCCGCGCCTGCTGCAGCAACCGCACCAGCGCGTCGTCACCCGACTGCGCCAGCGCCAGGTGCAGCGTGTGCGAGCCGGCGATCGCCGCGGTGTCGGCGCCGACCTCGCCCAGCACGCGCTCGATGTCGCCGCGCGCGACCGCGAGGTCCGCGCGGATCTTCGTGATCAGCAGGCGGTCGAAGGCGGCGCTGCTCCACCACAGCAGCAGCAGGCCGAGCAAAGGCAGCACGCCGGCGAGCGGCAGCAGCACCATCGCCAGCAGCTTGTTGCGGATCGGGAGGGACTGGAAGCGCCGCAGGGCCATCGCCGACGCCTCGTGCTGCCAGCGGGCGCGTTCAGGCCTGCGCCCACTCGGCCACGCGCCGCTCGAGCGTTCGGCGCGAGATACCCAGCAGCCCTGCGGCCTGCGTCTTGTCACCGTCGACCGCGTCCAGCACCGCGAGGATGTGCTGCTTCTCCAGCGTGTGCAGGTCGGTCGGCACACCGGCGCCACCGGTGCGCGACGGCGGCGGCGCCGGCCGCGGCAGACTCTGGTAAAGCGCCGAGACGTTCAGCGCGCCGACGATCAGCGAACGCTCGATCAGGTTGCGCAGTTCGCGCACGTTGCCGGGCCAGTCGTACTGCTGCAGGTAACCCATCTCGTCGGCCGTGACCTCGATCGGCGGCACGCCCAGGCGCGGGGCCAGCGTGCCTACGAAGTGCGTGACGAGGTCCGGGATGTCCTCCTTGTGGGCGCGCAGCGGCGGCAGTCGGATCGTCACCACCTGCAGCCGGTAGTACAGGTCGGCACGGAAACGGCCGCCGGAGACGTCGTCGGCAAGCGACCGGTTCGTCGCCGCGATGATGCGCACGTCGACCGGCACGTCGCGCCGGCTGCCGACCGGTCGCACGCGGCGGTCCTCCAGCACGCGCAGCAGCGGCGCCTGCAGCGGCAGCGGCAGCTCGCCGACCTCGTCGAGGAACAGCGTGCCGCCCTGGGCGGCGACGAACAGCCCTTCGCCGCCATGGTGGCCGAAGAGTTCGGCCTCCAGCGTCGCCGGGGTCGCGGTCGCGCAGTTGACCGGCACGAAAGGCGCGCCGGTGTGCGGGCTCAGGCGGTGCAGCGCGAGCGCGGCGAGCTCCTTGCCGGTGCCGGATTCGCCGGTCAGCAGCACGGTGGAGTCGACCCCGGCGACGCGGTGCAATGCCGCCTGCAGGCCCTTGATCGCGATCGAGGTGCCGACCAGGCCGTCGGCCGGTGGCGTGCGCTGCGACAGCTCGCGGCGCAGGACCCAGTTCTCGCGCCGAAGCTGCGCGCGGTCGAGGCCGTGGCGCACCGCGCCCAGCAGCTGCGTCACGCGGAACGGCTTCAGCAACATGTCCCCCGCACCGGCGCGCAATGCCTCGATCGCAGTCTCGAGGTCGGCGAACGCGGTGATCAGCACGACCTCGGCGGCGATGCCTTGCGCCCGCATGTCTTTCAGCAGGGCGATGCCGTTCTTGCCCGGCAGCGCGATGTCCAGCACGACGAGGTCGACGTGGTGCTGCAGCAGCAGCGCCTCGGCCTCCTCGGCCGTCGACGCCACGTGCACGCGGCCGACGCGCGGTGCCAGCGCCTTGTCGATGAAGTGGCGCATGCCCGGCTCGTCGTCGACGACGAGCACGGCGGCGCGCGGCCAGCGTTCCTCGTCGCGGAAATCAGCGCCGCCCATGCTGGAGCTGTTGCAGTTCGTGCAGCGTGTTGGCGTTGAAGAACGCCGCCGCGTCCGGAAACTCGACCACCGTGCAGCGATGCCGGGCGGTCCAGCGATCGATCTTGCGTTCGCCGGCGTGCATGAACGCCACCAGGCTCTCCATCAGGTCGGCGTGCAGCAGGCAGAACACCGGCTGCGTGCGAAGCATGCCGTCGGCCTCGTGCACCGCGGCCATCGCGATCTCCGCGTCGTCCGCCGCCAGCGCCTGCGCCAGCCGCTCGACGAGGTCGAGCGGGAAGGACGGCGTGTCACACGGGACGCTGACGAGGTACTCGGTCTCGCAGCGCTCGAGGCCGGCCAGCAGGCCACCGAGCGGGCCCGGATAGTCGGGCATGACGTCGGGCCACACCGGTACGCCCATCGCCTCGTAGGCGCCGAGGTTGCGGTTGGCGTTGAGCATCGTGTGGCCGACCTGCGGCTGCAGGCGAAGCAGCGCGTGCAGCGCCAGAGGCAGACCGAGGTGGTTCTGCAGTCCCTTGTCGACGCCACCCATGCGGCTGCCGCGCCCACCGGCGAGCACCAGGCCGGTGATGTCGTCAGGCGAGATCCTGCGGGGGGAGTCGGTCACGGCAATCACGCCTCCAGCAGGTCGAAGCCCTGCGTTTCGACCTGGATGAAGTCACGCGTGAGCGCCGCCAGCGCCGCGGTGGCGTGCGCCGCGGGATGGGCGAGGACGGTGTCGCACAGGGTCTCGACCCACGGCTGTACATGGGTGCGGAAGAAGCGTCGCTGCTGCTCGAGGTTGCAAGTGCCGGCATCGTCGCCGGCGATCAGGAAGCGCATCACCTCGAACAGGTAGGACACATGGTCCTCGGTCTCGGCACGCTCGCGGTCGCGCGTCAGCCCGAGCGCGTTCAGGTCGCCGCGCAGCGTGGCCAGCGGCTGCTCGTGCAGGTGACCGCTGAGGTAGAACGAGCCGTACGGAAAGATCTCGGACTTGCCGACGCCGCCGAAGAGCGCGTCGTATTCCTCCTGCAGCGCATCGGCGTCGCGCGCGCGCAGGGCGCCGACGAGGTCCTGCCAGGCGGCCTCCAGCCGGGCGCCCGGCTGGGGTGCCTGCGTCACCGCAACCGCCAGTTGCCGCCGCAGTGCGGCGTCCGGCGGCGCCAGCCACAACTGCGCGAGCAGGCCGTACAGCTCGGCGCGTGCCAGTTCGTCGGGATCGGCCCCGTCGTCGGCAGTGACGAGGGCAGGCGGGCTCGGGTCGTCGGTGGGTGTCGTCACGGCAGCGCTGGCTTCACAGGTCGGTGATCCGGACTTCGGCCGGGTCGGTGTGCAGGTCGATCACGCGGCAGTCACCGCACATCTTCAGCCGCTCGGCGGCGCGGCCCTGGAAGGCCGAGTGGCCGGCCAGCTTGGCGACCATGTTCTCGATCGCGCGCAGCGTGCCGAAGGGCTTGCTGCAGCGCACGCAGGCGTAGGGTGCCATCTCGGCGAGTACGCGCAGGCCCTTGCGCGCCTTGCCGCCGTCCGCCAGCCACAGGCGCGGCTCGAGCGTGATCGCCTGCTCGGGGCAGGTGACCGCGCACAGGCCGCATTGGACGCAGTTGTTCTCGACGAATCGCAACTGCGGCTGCTCGGGGTTGTCGGCGAGTGCACCCTCGGGGCAGGCCCCGACGCAGCTCAGGCACAGCGTGCAGCGCCCGGTGTCCACGCGCAGGCTGCCGAAGGGCGCGCCGGCGGCGGGCAGCGGCAGCGCATCGGGCACGCCGGCCGGCAGCCGGGCCTGCGCCAACAGGTGGTCCAGTGCCAGGTCCAGCGTGGCGCGCTTGTCGGCCTGGGCCGAGAACGCGGCGGCCTTCGCCACGCCCTGAGCGGCGGGCGCGCGCAGGGCGGCGTCGAGCGCCGGCAGATCGCGCGCGTCGCGCGCCTCGATCAACCGCAGGTGCTCGCCGGCAAAGCCCAGGCCGGACAGGATGGCCTGCGCGATGGCCATCTGCTCGCGCAGGGCCTGCCGGTACTCGGGCGCCTCCTCGGCCGTCATCAGCACCCAGACCTGGCTCGCCCCCTGCGCGATGGCGGCCAGCCACAGGTCCAGGCCGACGCTGGCGGTGTGCCACAGGGCCACCGGCAGCACGCGCGCCGGCACGCCGTGCACGGCCTTGTCGGTGCGCGCGGCGCGGCCGAGCTCGCCCAGCAGGCGGGCGCCGGCGCCTTCGCTGTGCAGCATCAGCACGGCGTCGCGCCCGCCGGCGGCGGCGTAGGCGGTGAGCATCGTGCGCAGGCGCCGGCCCTGGTCGGCCGGGCCGGGGTAGCCGAAGCTCATCGCGCCGCTCGGGCAGACGGTGCTGCACGCGCCGCAGCCGACGCACAGGTG
>JBDTUO010000219.1:0-5674 GCA_040007675.1 Rubrivivax sp. | reverse complement strand
CAGCGCCTTCCCCGGCTCCGAGGTCAAGGAGATGGAGGTCAAGGGCCGCAACCTCAGCGAAGGCGTGCCGCGCAGCTTCACCGTCAGCTCCAACGAGATCCTCGAGGCGCTGACCGATCCGCTGAACCAGATGGTCAGCGCGGTCAAGAACGCGCTCGAGCAGACGCCGCCCGAACTCGGCGCCGACATCGCCGAGCGCGGCATGATGCTGACCGGTGGCGGCGCGCTGCTGCGCGACCTCGACCGCTTGCTGGCCGAGGAAACCGGCCTGCCGGTGCTCGTGGCCGAGGATCCGCTGACCTGCGTCGTGCGCGGCTGCGGCATGGCGCTGGAGCGCATGGAGCGCCTGGGCGCCATCTTCACCTCCGAGTAGTCGCGCACCGGCCCTCCGCGGCCTTTCGCCGGCCCGTCCTCGCGCCGCCCCATGCCCCCTGGCACGTTCCTCGGCACGATCGACCGCACGCCGCCGCCGTTTTTCCGCCAGGGTCCGTCGGCGCTCACCAAGGTCGTCGTCTGCGCGGCGGTGGCGCTGTTCCTGATGGTGGCCGACGCCCGGTTCTCCTTCGTCGTGCCCTTGCGCGCCGGCCTGGCCACGGTGCTGCTGCCGATCCAGCGCGCGCTGATGCTGCCGGTGCAGCTCGTCGCCGGCGGCAGCACCTACCTCAGCGGGCTCGAAGAGGCGCGCCGCGCCGAGCAGGTCGCGCGCACGAAGGCCACCGAACTGGCCGAGCTGGCGCGCCGCGGGGCGGCGCTGGAGCGCGACAACGCGCAGTTGCGCCAGCTGCTCGGCCTCGCACCGACGCTGCCGGCACGCGGCCAGGCGGCTGACGTGATGTACGAGGCGCGCGACGCCTACTCGCGCAAGATCGTGCTCGACCGCGGCGCCGCTCAGGGCATTCGTGCGGGCTCGCCGGTGCTGGTGGCCGACGGGGTGCTCGGGCAGGTCACGCGGGTCTATCCCCTCAGCGCCGAGGTCACGCTGCTGACCGACAAGGATGCGGCGATCCCGGTGCTCAACCAGCGCACGCAGCAGCGGCTCGCGGCCTTCGGCGGCGCCGGCAGCGCGGCCGAGCCGATGCTCGAGTTGCGCTTCGTCTCGAGCAACAGCGACCTCCAGGCCGGCGACCAGCTGCTGACGAACGGCCTCGACGGCGTCTATCCCCCCGGGCTCCCGGTCGCGCACGTCGTCAGCGTAGAGCGGCCCGTCAGCGGCGGCTTCGCCCGCGTGCTGCTGGCGCCGGCGGCTGCCGGCGACGGCGTGCGCCAGGTGCTGGTGCTCGATCCGGTCACCCTGCCGGCGGCGGCGCCCGCGACGCCCGCGCGACAAGCGGCGTCCTCGTCGGTGCCCGCCAGCGCCGGGGCGACGGCTGCCGCCGGCCCCGCGTCGGCCCCGCGCGATGCGCCTGCCGCCGCTGCGTCCCCCGGCTCGGGCGCGGCCTCGGCACCGGCGCCGCGGTCGGTCAAGCGCAGCCCGGTGGCGCCCCGCAAGCCGCCGCCGCCCGCATCGACTCCCGGAGCGCGTCGACCATGATCATGCGTCCCGGGGCCCAGCTGCTGCTGCCGGTCAACCCGCTGTTCATCGGCACGACGCTGCTGCTGGCGCTCGCAGCCAACCTGCTGCCGCTCGGGCGCCACCCGGCGTTGCCGGACCTGCTGGCGCTCGTGCTCGTGTTCTGGAACGTGCACCAGCCGCGGCGCGTGGGCGTCGTGCTCGCGTTCGCCTGCGGGCTGTTGATGGACGTGCACCAGGGCGCGCTGCTGGGCCAGCACGCGCTGGCGTACACGCTGCTGAGCTACGGCGCGATCGCGATCCACCGGCGCGTGCTGTGGTTCAGCCTGCCGCTGCAGGCGTTGCACGTGCTGCCGCTGTTCCTGCTCGCGCAACTCGTCACGTTGCTGGTGCGGCTGATGGCCGGATCGATGTTTCCGGGCTGGTCGATCTGGCTCTCGCCGCTATGGCAGGCGGTGCTGTGGCCGCTGGCCAGCCTGCTGCTGCTGGCGCCGCAGCGCCGGGCGCCCGACCCGGATCAGAATCGACCGTTGTGAACCGCACCGTCCCACGATCGCCCGACGCGGCGCGGCAGGATTGCCGGTGACCGAGCTCAAGAACGTCGAGGGCGAACTCGACCGCTTCCGCGGCCGCCTGCTCGCCGCCGCGGCGTTCGTGCTCGCGGCGTTCACGGTGCTCGGGCTGCGCCTGGCGTACCTGCAGGTGGTGCGCCACGAGGCGCTGGCGACGCAGGCCGAGCAGAACCGCATCGCGGTGCTGCCCGTGGCGCCCAATCGCGGGCTGATCGTCGACCGCCACGGCGTCGTGCTGGCGAACAACTATTCGGCCTACACGATCGAGGTCACGCCGTCCAAGGCCGGCCCGCTGGAGCCGCTGATCGATTCCTTGTCGACGCTGATCGAGATCACGCCCGGCGACCGCCGCCGCTTCAAGCGTCTGCTCGACGAAGGCCGGAGCTTCGAGACGGTGCCGCTGCGCAGCCGCCTGACCGACGAGGAGGTCGCACGCTTCATGGCGCAGCGCTACCGCTTCCCCGGCGTCGACGTCAATGCGCGGCTGTTCCGCAGCTACCCGCTGGGCGAGACCGGCAGCCACCTGATCGGCTACATCGGTCGCATCAACCAGGCCGAGAAGAAGGTGATCGACGAGGGCCCGGACGAGTTGCAGGCGAACTACCGCGGCACCCACGTGATCGGCAAGCTGGGCCTCGAGCAGCGCTACGAGCCCGACCTGCATGGCCAGACCGGTTTCGAGGAAGTCGAGCAGACCGCCGGCGGGCGCGCGGTGCGCCACCTGAGCAGCCGCGCACCGGGTGCCGGCGACAAGCTGGTGCTGTCGGTCGACATCAAGTTGCAGGCACTGGTGGAGCGCCTGTTCGGCGACCGCCGCGGCGCGCTGGTCGCGATCGATCCGCGCAACGGCGAGGTGCTGGCGCTGGTCAGCAAGCCGACCTTCGACCCCAACCTGTTCATCGACGGCATCGATGTCGAGAGCTGGCGCGAACTCAACGAGAGCATCGACAAGCCGCTGCTGAACCGCGCCCTGCGCGGCACCTACCCGCCGGGCTCGACCTTCAAGCCCTTCATGGCGATGGCGGCACTGAACTCGGGCAAGCGCGCACCCGGCACCATCATCCAGGACAACCTGACCTTCAGCTTCGGGGGCCGCACCTTCGGCAGCCCCGACGCCGACCGGCCAGGCCCGAAGGACATGCGCACGGCGATCGTCTCGTCGAGCAACGTCTACTTCTACAGCCTGGCCAACGAAATGGGCGTGGACCTGATCCACGACCAGCTCGAGCCCTTCGGCTTCGGCCGCCGGACCGAGATCGACCTCGACGGCGAGCTCACCGGGCTGTTGCCATCGACGGCCTGGAAGAAGCGCGCCTACCGCAAACCCGAGCAGCAGAAATGGTACGCCGGCGAGACGATCTCGCTCGGCATCGGCCAGGGCTACAACAGCTTCACGATGCTGCAGATGGCGACCGCGGTGGCGACGCTGGCGTCCGGCGGCCAGCGCTTCAAACCGCGGCTGGTGCAGGCGATCGAGGACACGCCGACCGGCCAGACGCGCCGCGTCGCGTCCGACGCGCTGCCGCCGCTGGACCTCAAGCCCGAGCAGGTCGCGGTGATCCTGGACGCGATGCACGGCGTGACGGTCAGTGGCACCTCGGCGCGGGTCTTCGCGGGGGCGCCGTATCAGAGCGGTGGCAAGACCGGCACCGCCCAGGCGGTGGGCGCACGTTCGAACGAGAAGTACAGCGCCACGCGCACGGCCGAGCACCTGCGCGACCATTCGCTGTACATCGCCTTCGCGCCGATCGAGCAGCCACGCATCGCGCTGGCCGTGATCGTCGAGAACGCCGGCTGGGGTTCGGGGGCAGCGGCGCCGATCGCGCGCCGCGCGATCGACTACCTGCTGCTCGACCAGATCCCGAGCGAGGCCGACCTGCAGGCGGTGAGCAGTGGGCAGGGCATGGTGCCGGTCGGCCCGCCGCGGCGGGCGGCCGAGGTGCCGCTGTCGGCGCTGGTCGGCAGCGGGGCGGCACCGTGAGCACCGCGATCTTCGAGCAGCCGTCGATCTGGCGCCGCCTGGCGCGGCTGTTCGTGGGCTTCGACCTGCCGCTGCTGGTCATCGTCGCGCTGCTGGCGGCGTTCGGCCTGGTCGTCATGTATTCGGCCGGCTTCGATCACGGCACGCGTTTCGTGGACCACGGCCGCAACATGCTGATCGCGCTCGGCGTGCTGTTCATCGTCGCGCAGGTGCCGCCGCAGCGGCTGATGTCGCTGGCAGTGCCGTTGTACAGCGTCGGCGTCGCGCTGCTGGTGGCGACGGCGCTGTTCGGCGTCACGAAGAAGGGCGCGACACGCTGGCTGCACGTCGGCGTCGTGATCCAGCCGTCGGAGATGATGAAGATCGCGCTGCCGCTGATGCTCGCGTGGTGGTTCCAGAAGCGCGAAGGCGGGCTGCGCGTGACCGACTTCGTGGTCGCGGCGCTGATCCTCGTGGTGCCGGTCGGGCTGATCGTCAAGCAGCCCGACCTGGGCACCTCGCTGCTGGTGCTTGCCGCCGGCCTGTACGTGATCTTCTTCGCCGGCCTGAGCTGGCGGCTGATCGTGCCGGTCGGGGTGGTCGCGCTGCTCGGCATCGCCGCGATCGTGCTCAGCGCCGACACGATCTGCGCCGACGGCGTGCGCTGGCCGGTGCTGCGCGAGTACCAGCAGCAGCGCGTGTGCACCTTGCTCGACCCGACGCGCGACCCGCTCGGCGCCGGGTTCCACGTGCTGCAGGGCCAGATCGCGATCGGCTCGGGCGGCGTCACCGGCAAGGGTTTCATGCAGGGCACGCAGACGCACCTCGAGTTCATCCCGGAGCGCACGACCGACTTCGTGTTCGCGGCGCTGTCGGAGGAGTTCGGTCTGGCCGGCGTGCTGGCGCTGCTCGCGTGCCTGCTGCTGCTCATCTGGCGTGGGCTGTGGATCGCCGGTGGCGGCCCGACCCTGTTCGCGCGCCTGCTGGCCGGCGCGGTGACGCTCAACTTCTTCACCTACGCCTTCGTCAATGTCGGCATGGTCAGCGGCATGCTGCCGGTGGTCGGCGTGCCGCTGCCCTTCATCAGCTACGGCGGCACCGCGATGGTCACGCTCGGGCTCGGCCTGGGCATGCTGATGTCGGTCGCACGCGCGCGCCGGCTGATGCAGAGCTGAGCGCGGCCGCCGGCCCTGCATGCGCCGTCGCCAGGACACCAGACGCGCATGACCACGATCGGCCTCGTCGGCGTCGGCCTGATGGGCGGCGCGATGGCGCACCGCCTGCTCGACCTCGGGCACCGCGTGAGCGTGCGCGACCTCGTGCCGGCGCGCGAGGCGGCGCTCGCGGCGGCCGGTGCCGCGGTCGCAGCGAGCCCGGCGGCACTCGCCGCGCGCTGCGAGCTGCTGGTCATCGCCGTCGTCGATGCGGCACAGACGCACGAGGTGCTGTTCGGCGCCGAAGGCGCGGCCGCCGCGCTGCCGCCGGGGGCCGCGGTGCTGCTCTGCCCGACGATAGGTCCGGCCGACGTCGAGGCGGTGGCCGCGCGGCTCGCGGCGGCCGGCCACGCCTGTCTCGACGCGCCGATGTCCGGCGGCCCGGCGCGGGCGCGCGACGGCACGATGAGCCTGATGG
>JBDTUO010000218.1:0-5678 GCA_040007675.1 Rubrivivax sp. | reverse complement strand
GAGTATCTGGGCGCATAAACACTATCGGTCGCGAAACAGTGCATCGACATTCGGTAGCCGCTCGAACCGGGAGAACGTCCCTGCGTCCGCGATGTCCCTTGCGGCCTGCAGGAACCCAGCCCATGCCGTACGCGCCAGCGTGCCGCCCACGCTGATTCGGCGCACGCCCAGAGCCGCCGCTTCGGCGACCGTCATGAACGGCGCGTTGATCAGCAGGTTCACCGGTTTGGGCGCCACCGCAGCGATGACTGCGGCGATGTGCTCGACCTTGTCGATCCGCGGCGCGTACAGGCAGTCGGCACCGGCTTGCGAATACGCGCGCAGCCTCCGGATCGTCTCGTCGATGTCCGGGCGTCCGCACACGAACCCCTCGGAACGGCCAGTGAGCACGACGCCGGTGCCCGTCTCGTCGATCGCGCGCCGTGCGGCCCGCACACGCTCCACCGCCAGATCGAAGTCATGCAGCGGATGGGTCTCGTCACCGGTGGAGTCCTCGATCGAGAGTCCGGCGATGCCCGTGGCCGCCGCGAGCTTCACGTTCGTGGCGACGGCTTGCGGATCCACCGCGAAGCCGCCCTCGAAGTCTGCATTCACCGGCACCGTCACGGCGGCGACGATGAGTCGGAGATGCTCCAGCACCGGTTCGAGCGTGACCTGATTGTCTGCGCGGCCCATCGTCCAGGCGAAGCCGGCACTGGTCGTTGCCAGCGCCTTGAACCCCATCTGCTCAAGGGCCCGTGCACTCCCGACGTCCCACGGGTTCGGCATCACGAAGCACCCGGAGGCGTGCAGGCGGTGGAACGTGGCGCACCGATCATCATCTGCTGGCATGGCATGACTCCAAGAGTGACAAGGAGGGCCGATCTTGCTCCTTTGACGTGCGATGGTCAGGACCCAGGATCGTGCCGCTGCACGTCGCTTGGCGAAAGCGTCGAGCGTCGCCTGCGACCATCAGTGGCCACAATCCGCGCATGCCAAGCTGCGTCCCCCCAACAACCTCCGGAGAGTGCCATGTCCGTGCCCCACAGCAGCCTGCAGCTGCGGTCGCTGATCACCGAACAGGGGCAACTGCAACTGTCGCTCGTCGACACGCCCGTACCGGCGCCGCAAGCCGACGAGGTCGTCGTGCGCGTCGATGCCACACCGATCAACCCGTCGGACCTCGGCCTGCTCTTCGGCGGGGCCGACATGCGCACCGCAACGGTCGGCGGCGGACCAGTGGTGACGGCGAGCGTGCCGGAGCGTGCCATGCCGGCAATGAAGGGTCGACTCGGCCAGTCGATGCCGGTGGGCAACGAGGGTGCGGGAACCGTCGTCGCCGCCGGCAGCTCCGCGCTGGCGCAGTCACTGCTCGGGCAGACCGTCGCGGTCCTGGGCGGCGCGATGTACAGCCAGCACCGCACGGTGCCCGCGGCGGCGTGCCTGCGCTTGCCGGCCGGAACATCCGCGGCGGCGGGCGCGTCGTGCTTCGTCAACCCGTTGACCGCGCTGGGCATGCTGGAGACGATGCGCCGAGAAGGCCACAGCGCGCTGGTGCACACCGCCGCGGCCTCCAACCTCGGCCAGATGCTCAACCGCGCCTGCCAGGCCGATGGCGTGAGCCTGGTGAACATCGTGCGCAAACCCGAGCAGGTGGCGCTACTGCGCAAGTTGGGCGCGGCGCACGTCTGCGACAGCAGCGCGCCCTCGTTCATGACCGACCTGACCGAGGCGATGGTCGCGACGAACGCCACGCTCGCCTTCGACGCCATCGGCGGCGGCCGCCTCGCCGGGCAGATCCTCACCGCGATGGAAAGCGCGATCGCGCGCCGGACGGGCGAAACCAGCCGCTACGGCAGCAACGTGCACAAGCAGGTCTACATCTACGGCGGTCTGGATACCGACCCGACCGAGATCCAGCGCAACTTCGGCATGACCTGGGGGGTTGGCGGCTGGTTGCTGTTTCCGTTCCTGCAGCGCATCGGCACCGAGGCGGCAGACCGCCTGAAGCGGCGCGTCGCTGCCGAACTGCAAACCACGTTCGCGAGCCACTACGCACGCACGCTGTCACTGCGCGAGGCGTTGACGCTCGAAGCGATCGCTGCGTACGGACATCGCAGCACCGGAGCCAAGGTGCTGATCAACCCGAATGCAGAGTAGAGCGCGCCGGCCACCCGGGCAGGAACCGCTGGCGCTCCCGGCGCGAAGCCCCTGCGACAAGCACCCGCCCCGTGACTACAGCCGGGCGATGTCGGGCGCCGGGCCGCCGAGCCAGGCCCGCCCGTAGGCCTTGCGCGCCGCAGCCTCGGCCTTCGCATCGCCCTTGCGCTTGTAGACCTCCGCCAGGCCCGCCAGCGCCCAGCCGTTGCTGCGCACGCGGCTCAGCGAATCGCGCAGCGCTTTTTCGGCGGCATCGAGCTTGCCCTGCCGCAGGTAGACCGAGCCCAGCGACTGGCGGATCGGGTAGTACCAATAGGGCGGCTCCATGTAGGCGAGCGCGTCTTCGATCTCGATGGCCTCCTCGTAGGCCTTCGCCGCCCCGGGGAGGTCGCCTTGCGCGTCGGCGAGGCGTGCGCTCGCGACCAGGCGCGCGGTCTGCACGATCTCCTTGCCCGGAACTGCCCAGTCGGTGTAAGGCTTGAAGTCGGCCTTCTGCTCGATGGCGGCGATGGCGTCGATCTCGCGCTGTGCGCCGCTGCCGTCCTTCTTTGCCGTGAAGGCGAGCGCACGTGCATAGTGCGCCAGTGCGGACACCAGCACCTGAGCCTTGGGCGGCTCCTTCAGGGCAAGGATCGCCTCGGGCGCGCTGAAGAGCGCGTGGGCCAGGTACGGCGCGGCCTTGATGGGCTCCAGCAGCGCGAACTGCGCGATCACCGTGTCCGACAGCGATGCGTCGAGCTTGCCCGCGGCATCGATCGCGGTCGGGCCATCGCCCCCCATCTGCGCCGAGACCAGCACGAAGTGGATGTTGTGGGGGTAGTAGGCCGACCTGTACATCGGGTCCGAGGGCGAGGTGCGGAAGTACTGTTCGTCAACGGCCATCGCGCGTTTGTTGATCTCCAGCGACTCCTTGTAGAGGCCGACGCGGTAGTAGATGTGGGCCGGCATGTGCACGACGTGGCCGGCGCCAGGCATCAACGCGGCGAGCCGACGCGCGTGGGGCAGCGCACGATCGGGCTTGGTCGACGCCTCGACCGCGTGGATGTAGAGGTGGACAGCTCCCGGGTGATTGGGGTTGCGCGCGAGCACCTTCTCCAGCGCCGCGAGCAACTCGGCTGCGCGGCCCTTGGGTTTCGCGCCCCCCGCCTCCCAGTAGTCCCAGGCCTGCGTGTCCATCACGGACTCGGCGTAGAGCGTGAGGATCGTGTCGTCGCCCGGGTACTTCCTGGCGAGGGCCTTCATCGCGTCGGCGAACGCCACGTCGAGCGCGGCGCGCTCGGCCTTCGGGTCCGCCGAGTAGCGCTGCTGGAGGGCCGCGATCAACGCACGATCCTTCGCCGGCGCGCGGGGCGCCCGTTCGACGGCCTTCGCCAGTGCGGCAAGCGCCGGCGCCGCCGCCTCGGGCGCCATCGGGGCATTGATGTTCGGCCCGAGCACCAGCGCCTCGCCCCACCAGGCCATCGCGAGCTTCGGGTCCAGCGTCTGCGCGGTCTGGAAGGCGCGCTGCGCCTCGGCGTGGTTGAACGCGAAGGCCCAGCGCAGGCCCTGGTCGAAGTAGGCCTGCGCCTTCGCGTTAGCCGTCCCCACCTTGAAGGACAGCGTGCCCAGGTTGTCGTACAGCGGAACCTCGCCGCCCGCGGCCTGCATCGGCTGCGGTCTGAAGGGTTTGGTCTCGGCTTGCGCGAGGACCAGCTTCTGCAGCAGGGGCGGGCGCCCGGCGACGGCCCGGGTGCACACATTGCCGGGTTCGGAGAGCAGTGGGTCGTAGGCCTCACGGCCTGAGGGCTCGACGCTACGGCCCGATGTGCAGGCCAGCGCCAAGGCCAATGCGGCGAGGGCGGACAGCCGCCGGCGACGCGTTCTCGTGCGTGGGAAGTCTGCTCGACGCGGTCGCCCAAGGGCGCCGGTACGCGTGATCAGAGCGGCCAAGTGCTTCTCCTGTTGGGCGTCGAGGGACGTGTGCCGAGTGACGGCGACCCGGGTGACGAGCGACCGAACGCGGTATGGCGAGCCGCGCGTTTTTCGCTGCTCGCCGCCGCCGCGATCTTGCCCGGGAAACTTGCCCAGGTCCATGCGGGTGTCAGCTCGGACTGAGCGGCTTGCTGCCTGGATCCGCGAGAGCACTTGGCGCTCGTACATGGATCGCACCGCGCCAGCGAGGTAGCGGCTTCGCGGGATGGCGCGGCGCGCGGGCGGGATGTCGCGCCGGGCCTTCGATTCCTAGAGTGACTGCATACGCCAATGCCGGCGTGCTGCCACGACAGGAGACTCCGATGGACTGGAACTTTCGACCGCCTCCGGTGCGCGACGACGTCGACGCGCGCTGGTACCTGGTGCCGCTGGGAATCATGGTGGCGGTGCTCTGCCTGGCGCTGCTCACCGAGTGGGTCGACCCACCGCCGGCGCCGCTCGACAGCCGTGCCGAACAGGCCATGCCCGAGGACGCGCCCGGTGGCGCCTGAACTTCAACCGCGCGGCCGTTGGCCGTCACCGAGGAGATCCGACATGTTCGTGAGCGTCATGCATCGCAGTGCCCCGCGTGCATCGGGAACCCTGACCGGCCTTCGCCAACCACGCCTGCGGACTTGCCGTCTGCTGGCCGCCGCCGTGTGCGCCGGCGCCTGCCTGGTGGGCCCGGCGGCGGCCGACCCGATCGTGGCGGCCGGCGCTTCCGCGCTGCCGGAGTCGGTGCTGTCCGACTACGAGCGCTGCCACTGGGCCGAGGCCTACGCGGCGCTGCGCCGCTTGGCCGACCAGGGCCACGCGGAGGCGGCGCGGGTGGCGCTGCAGATGCGGCGCTACGGGCCAGCCCTGTACGGGCAGGCCTTCGAGGCCAGTCCGGATGAGGCGCAACGCTGGCTGCGTACCGCCGTGGCCGCTGCGACGCCGTAGCGTTGACCGGCGTCGCTCGCACATCGGTGCTGCACGAGCACAACGTCCGAACTTCGGACATATGTCCGTCAAGCAGTCGATTGATTGCCGCTCCGCTGTTGATCGGGGTCCAGATCTTCAGTTCCGCCCCGCGCGTGGCGCATTCCCGGACTCTTACGTCAGGGTTTGCACCTAAATGGGGCGTGCTGGCACGGCCATTGCTCTCCCGAGTTGGCGAAGACCGGAATCTGTCCGGTTTTTGAACAGTCTGCAACTCCAGGAGATTTAGCGATGAGCTTTGAGCGTGGAATGTCCGCCACCACGCGCCGCACGGCGCTGCTGTTTTCGCTCGGTGCATTGACGGCCCTGCCGCTGGTCGCGTCCGCCGCCGGAGAAATCCGCATCGCGCACGTGCACAGCCTGACCGGGCCGCTGGAGGCCTACGGCAAGCAGACTACGGTGGGCTTCAACCTCGGGCTCGAGTACGCCACCGGCGGCACGATGATGGTCGGCGGCAAGAAGCTCGTCGTCATCGAGAAGGACGACCAGGGCAAGCCCGACGTCGGCAAGAGCCTGCTGGCAGCCGCCTACAGCGACGACAAGGCCGACATCGCGGTCGGCCCGACGAGTTCGGGCGTCGCGCTGGCGATGCTGCCGGTGGCCGAGGA
>JBDTUO010000217.1:0-5679 GCA_040007675.1 Rubrivivax sp. | reverse complement strand
CACCTGCTGACGCGGCGCGCCGTCAGCGGGGCGGTGGCCGACAAGCTGCTCGCGCGCATCGCCTGGTGGGAGTCGTACACGCAGCGCCACGGCATGCAGATGGACAACAACCCGTCGGCCGGCAACAAGGCAGGCGGCTTGACGACCATCCTCGAGAAGAGCCTGGGCGCGATCGCCAAGAGCGGCACCACCGCGCTGGTCGACGTCGTCGAGTTCGCGGTGCCGGTCACGGCGCGCGGCTTCGTCTTCATGGACACGCCGGGCTACGACCCGGTGTCGGCGACCGGCCAGGTGGCCGGTGGCGCCAACCTGATCTGTTTCACGACCGGGCGTGGTTCGGCCTACGGTTGTGCCCCCTCGCCGTCACTGAAGCTGTCGACCAACACCGCGCTGTGGGAGCGCCAGCGCGACGACATCGACATCGACTGCGGCGGCATCATCGACGGGGGCGAGTCGGTCGACACGGTGGGCGAGCGCATCTTCGGCCGCATCCTGGCCACCGCGTCCGGCGAGCGGACGAAGAGCGAGGTCCACGGGTACGGCCAGAACGAGTTCGTGCCCTGGCAGCTGGGTGCGGTGATGTAGCCGGCTCTGCGCCGGCTGGCTGCCAGCCGGTTTACGGCTTCACCGGCTGCCCCGCGCGTGAGCCGAACAGCGGCGGCGTCAGGGCCATCCACGATGACGGGGCGCCATCCGCCAGCCTGTGGATTGACCGGGGGCACTGGCCCTGTCAGAGTCTGGGCCCATCGACATGCGCGCCCGGACACCATGCCTCTTGCACTGACCGCACGGCTGAAAGGCAGCTTCGAACATGACGTGGCGCAGCGCGAAGAAGTCAGCGACAGCGACATTCATTTCTCCCGGCTCTCGGGCCTGGCCCCGGCTGACGTCGACATTCTCAGCGACTTCACGCGCGAGGAGGGACTGCTGCTCGTGATCCGTTGCCCGAAGCGCCCGGCGCGCTACTTTCAGGGGCGGGCCGCACCCAAGCCACTGGAAGTGAAGCGCAAGTCCAATCCCGCCACCGGGCTGGTTCGGCTCGACGACGGCCGTGTGTTCGTATCTGATTACGACCTGATGTGCGTCTGGCGTGACGTCGGCCGCGGTGAGTACGACAAGGTCTACTTCAGCGCGCCCGATCCGGCCCACCCCAAGCTGCTGTCGAGCGAGGCCCAAGCGCTGCTCGACAAGGTCAACGATCGACTGAAGGCGCCGTTTCAGCACGGGGCGCAGGATGACTTCCACTCGCCCAAGAACCCCAACGTGCAGATGCGCACCGAAGGCGGCAACCTGGTCGATCGCTTCCTGGTTTTCGACAGGGGCGCTGTTCTCTATGTCTGCAACGGCGCCGAGCTGAAGCAGTTCTACGACCGTCGGCTCGGCCCAGGCGCATGGCCGTACGACGAGCGGGGCCGGCATACGGCGGCACGCGGCTGACCGCGCGCTGCTCCTCGACGCCGCGCCGGCAGACCGGCATTCGCGTCACCACTGCGTCGTCGGATTGGTGCGCCGGCCGGTCCAGCGTCGAATGGTCGACGCCAGCTGAGAACGGCTGACGGGCTTGGACAGGAAATCATCCATGCCGGCGACCATGCAGCGCTCGCGGTCGGACGCCAGCGTGTCGGCGGTCAGTGCGACGATAGGTACCCGCGGGCTGCCGAGCTGCCGTTCGAGATCGCGGATCGCGCGGGTCGCCGCGTAGCCGTCCATCACGGGCATGTGGCAGTCCATGAAGACGATGTCGTGTGCACCCGCCGCCAGCGCCTGCAGCCCGGCGGCGCCATCGCCGGCCAGCACCACGGTGCAGCCGAGCACATGCAGCATGTCCTCGACCACCATGCGGTTGATCGGCTCGTCTTCGACCAACAACACCTGCACCGGCGCATCGTCATCGTCACCCGCCACTGCCACTGCCACCGTGGCTTCGTCCGGTGTGAGGGCGTCCGCCGTCCGGCCCAGCGTCAGATCGGCCCAGAAATGCGAGCCCTGGCCAGGGCGGCTCTCGACCCCGACCTGGCCACCCATCAGGCGCGCCAGGTCCTTGACGATCGCCAGCCCGAGCCCGCTGCCGCCGTGCCGCCGCGTGCTCGACGCGTCGACCTGCGTGAAGCTGCCGAAGATCGATGCCAGCTGGTCCTCGGCGATGCCGATGCCGGTGTCGTACACCGAGAAGCGCAGCTGCAGCGCATCGGGCCAGTCGGCAAGCACACGGACCACCAGCCTCACGTTTCCTTGGTCGGTGAACTTGACGGCGTTGTGCAGCAGGTTCAGCAGCAGCTGGCGCAGGCGCAGCGGGTCGGCGATCAGCCGGGCGGGCAGGCGCGGCGGCAGCTCCGTCAGCACCACGATCGGCCGCTCGCGGGCGGCCGCGCGCACGAGCTCGACCGTGTCCTCCACCAGCGCCGGCACGTCCACCGCCATCGGGCTGAGCTGCAGCTTGCCGGCTTCGATGCGCGCGAGGTCGAGCACGTCGTCGATCAGCGCGAGCAGCGCGCTCGCCGAGCGGTGGGCAATCCGGACGTATCGCTTCTGCACCGGCGACAGCGGCGTCTCCATCAGCAGCTCTGCGGCCCCGAGAATGCCGTTCATCGGGGTGCGGATCTCATGGCTCGTGACCGCGAGAAACTGCGACTTGGCCCGGTTCGCAGCCTCGGCTTCGCTGCGCGCTTCCTCGAGCTCGAGCGCCTGCGCCTGCAGGTCGCTCGCCTGACGGTTGAGGTTCTCGACCAGTGTGCGTGCGGCGCGCACCGCCTGGCGCGTGCGGTTGCGCAGCCGTCCGATGACGAGGCCGGTGGCCGACAGGTACAGGCCGAGCAGGTACAGCACCACGGCGATCGTCATGCGCTCGGCGCTGGTCGGCGCGCCGGCGGCAGCCCCCACTGACGCCCACAGCGCGTACGCCAGGTACAGCAGCGTGACGACGTGGGCAAAGTACAACGCGCGCCGGAAGCCGAAGCCGACCTGGTCCACCACACGCACCAGCAGCAGGTAGGCAAAAAACGGGTTGTGCGGCTCCAGCCACGCCAGCAGCACCAGCCAGACGAGCAGGTCGGTGTGGAGCAGCAGCAACGACAGGTCCACCGGGCCGGTGCGGCCGTAGGCGCCGCGCAGCAGGATCCAGGACGCGGCGGCGTACACCAGGTTCAGCAGCACGAGGCCGGCGACCGGCAACGGGGGCCCGCCGGAGGCACCCTGCGCGGCGACGATCGCCGACAGGATCACGAAGCCGAGCGCGCGCAGCACCGGGATCTGCAGCGTGTGCAGGCGGCGCAGTCCGTCGGACCGCAGGCGGGCCCGCGTGGCCTCGTCGAGCGTGAACCCGTCGTCAGGTGTGCTCGCGGGCGGGTGGGCTATGCCGGCCGGCGCAACGCCCGGCACGCGTGCGGTGGGCGGGTCAGACGCGGAGGCACTCATGCCGAATGAATGATGCCCGCTCCCGGCGTCGCGGCAATCCCACGTGCCACGCGCGCGCTCCCCGAATCGAAGGGGCCGCCCGGTGCTTGATGCGTGAGTCGGGCGCGACCGTCGGGCGCGTCGACAGTTGTTAAGCTCGGCACCCGATCACGATAACCCCGCCCCATGTCCGACGGCCAGGAAGACCCCGGTGAGTCCGGCAAGCCGACCCTCGAGTACCCGTTCGAGGGCGTGCCGGCGCGTGGCCGAACGATCGCGGTCGCGCCCGGCGTGCTGTGGCTGCGCATGCCGCTGCCCTACGCGCTCGACCACATCAACCTGTGGGCGCTGGATGACGGGGACGGGTGGGCACTCGTCGACACCGGTGCGCGCACCGATCAGACCACCGAGGTGTGGCGCGAACTGTTCACGAACGCGCCCGACGACCGGCCGCTGACGCGCATCTTCGTCACCCACATGCACCCGGACCATGTCGGCATGGCGGGCTGGTTGACGCGCAAGTTCGGCGTCGCGCTGTGGATGACGCGCGGAGAATACCTGTCGTGCCGCGCGATGGTCTCCGACACCGGGCGCGAGGCGCCGCCCGACGCGATCCGCTTCTACCGCCAGGCCGGCTGGGACGACGCAGCGCTCGAGACCTACCGCGCGCGATTCGGCAACTTCGGCAAACACATCCACGCGCTGCCGGACAGCTTCGTGCGCCTGCACGATAACCAGACGCTGCGCATCGGCGACCACGACTGGCGCGTCGTCGTCGGCAGTGGGCATTCGCCCGAACACGCCTGCCTGCACTGCCCGGCGCTGAAGCTGCTGATCTCGGGCGACCAGATCCTGCCGCGCATCTCGTCGAACGTGTCGGTCTACCCGATGGAGCCCGACGCCGACCCGATGGCGGACTGGCTGGCGTCGCTCGACAAGCTGCGGCGCGAGGTGCCCGACGACGTGCTGGTGCTGCCGTCGCACAACGAATGTTTCCGCGGCCTGCATGCCCGCATCGACTGGCTCGCGCGGGGTCAGCGGCGGGCGCTCGATCGTCTGCGGCGCCGGTTGCAAGAACCGCGGCGCGCGATCGACGTCTTCGGCAGCCTGTTTGCGCGCGCTATCAGCCCGGGCGACGTGCCGCTACTCGGCATGGCCACCGGCGAGAGCGTGGCCTGCCTGAATCACCTGGTCCGGCGCGGCGAGACGCTGCGCGAACTCGACGCCGACGGCGTGGCCTGGTACCGGATGGTCACGCCGGCCTGAGGGGCCGGACCGGCGGGCTGCCCTGATGCAGCGGCGCACTCCGCATCTGACCCCAGCAGCGATTGACGAGGATCAACTTGACGCGTTCGCCACGGAACTAGCATGGGCCGTCGGTATCCGATCCGCATGACACTCTTCACCAACGCCCGCAGCAAACGCCGCATTGCGTCAGTGATGCTGGTGTTCTGGCTGTTCGCACTGGGGGCGGGATGGGCCAATGCGTGCGTCCTGCAAGAGCGCAGCACGCACGCGCACACCGCGCAAGCGGTCGCCGCCGGGGCGCCCACGGTGTCGCCCGGCCATGTCGGCGTCGTGGACGATCACACCGCGGACTCGTCCCCCGGGATGGCACCTTGTCTCAAGGTGTGCGACGACTCGTCACGGAGCCTCGTCAAGTCGCAGTTGGGCACGGACCCGCCCAACGCAGTCACGCTGACGACGGCCGCAGCGCCATGGCCTGTGATGAACAGGGCGCTCGATGCGCCGCGACCCGCTCGCATCCAGCACACAGCGCACGCCGGTCCGCCCCTGCGAATCATTTATTCGCGGCTGGCGCTATAGCCACTGCCGGCTGACGACGCCGGAGCCACGCGCTCCGCGAGGGCTTCGTCAGTCTGTTCATTCGACTTGACCCTGTACCCAGGTACGGAGCGCAAGCTCGGACTTCGAGACTGCGCGCACTTGTCTCTAGGCGCTCGTCACAAGCGTCTCGCCCACTTTCCACCACTCGATGACCAGGAGTCCCAAATGAACCTCGTTCGTACGGTTTCGATCCTCTCCACTGCTGCCGCCACCACGATGGCCATGTCCGTCTGGGCGGCCGGCGACGAGCAGCACGACAGTCACCATCCCGCAGCGACAGCGCCGGCTCAGGTCGCGCAAGCCACTCCTTCGACCCCGGGCATGGGGATGGGCATGGGCGGTACGGCCGCCATGCCGGGCTATGCCGACCAGATGAAAGCGATGCAGGCCATGCACGACAAGATGATGGCCGCCAAGACGCCCGAAGAGCGCAATGCC
>JBDTUO010000216.1:0-5706 GCA_040007675.1 Rubrivivax sp. | reverse complement strand
CGTGATCGACGGTTGTGTCGGCTGCGGCCTGTGCGGCAGCAACGCGCACGCCGCCACGCTGTGCCCGAGCTTCTACCGCGCTGAGGTGGTGCGCAATGCCGGCGGGTTCGAGCGCTTCGTAGCGCGCTGGCGCGCGGTGCTGACCGACTGGCTGCGGCCCGAGGTGGCGGCATGAGCGGCGACCAGAGCGGCAACCAGAGCGGCAACCTGAGCGGCGACCTGAGCGGCACCATGCGCCCGGTCGCTGTGCTGGTCTGCGCGCTCGGCGGCGAAGGCGGCGGTGTGCTCGCCGAATGGCTGTACGGCGCGGCGGTGCGGGCCGGCCACGCGGCGCAGGCGACATCGATCCCGGGGGTCGCGCAGCGCACCGGTGCCACCACCTACTACGTCGAAGTCTGGCCCGAGCCCGCCGCGAGCCATCCCGGCCGTCGGCCGGCGTTCAGCCTCAGCCCGGTGCCGGGCCATATCGACCTGCTGGTGTCGTCGGAACTTCTGGAGACGGTGCGCCAGGTCGGGCTCGGCATGGTGGCGCCGGACCGCACGACCGTCATCAGCTCGACCGCGCGTGCGCTGACGGTGGCCGAGAAGATCGTGCCGACCGATGGCCGCAGCGACGCCGAGCAGCTGGCCGCGACGTTGCAGCGGCACGCGCGGGCGGCCGAGCTGCTCGACTTCTCGGCCCTCGCGGCCGAGGCCGGCGCCATCGTCGGCGCGGTGCTGCTCGGCGCCGTCGCCGCCAGCGGCGTGCTGCCCTTCGGCCGCGCGGTCTACGAAGACACCGTGCGTGCGACCGGCAAGGGTGTGGCGGCGAGCCTGCGCGGCTTTGCGCTCGCGTTCGACGCCGTGTCGCAGCGCCGCGCGCAGCACGCGCGGATCGACGCCGCGCTGGCGCCCGCGGCGCCGCTCCCGACGGCTCCGCCGCCGGACCTGCGCGCGCTCGGCCGGGCGCGTGTCGCCAGTTACCAGGACGAGGCCTACGCGCGGCTCTACGACGAGCGGCTGGACCGCTTCGGCGGGGTCGACGCCGACGGCGCGATCCGCACTGAACTCGCGCGCTGGCTGGCGCTATGGATGGCGTTCGACGACATCGTGCGCGTCGCGGCACTCAAGCTCACCGCCGGCCGGGTGATGCGCGTGCGGCGCGAGGTCGGCGCCGGCGCCGACGACGTCGTGCGCCTGTACGACCATTTCAAGCCCGGCGTGCCGGAGCTCGCCGCGCTGCTGCCCGCGCGCTGGGCGGCGCGGCTCGACCGCTGGGACCGGCGGCGCGTCGCCGCCGGGCGCGACCCCTGGGCGCTGCCGCTGCAGCTCGGCAACCACACGGTGGCCGGCGTGGTGGCGCTGCGTGTCGCGGCCGGCCTGAAGGGATGGCGGCGGCGGGGACGCCGCTTCGGCGACGAGCAGGCGCTGATCGAGCGCTGGCTCGCGGCGGTGGCGCAAGGTGCCCGGCGCGACCCGGCGCTCGGCCTCGAGCTCGCGCGCTGCGGGCGGCTCGTCAAGGGCTACGGCAGCACCAACGAGCGCGGCAAGGCCAACCTGCTGCACATCGTCGACCACCTCGCGGCGACGGATGCGCCGACGGTGCAGGCGGCGCGTGACGCGGCGCTGGCCGACGATGCCGGGATCGCGCTCGACGCCGCGCTGGTGGCCCATGGCGCGCCGCCGCGGCCGCTGCGCGAGCAGGTCGTGCGCTTCCATCGGCGGCACCCGGCAAACCACGGCGCCAGCGCGACCACCGACCCGGCGCCCGCGCGGCAGCCCCGCAATCGATCCGAAACCGCATGACACCGGCGCTGCTCGACGACCCGGCGCACGCGCTGGCGCCGCCCGGCCGGGCGATGCAGCGCGCCAGGGCGAGCGGCCTCCACGGCTGAGCGCGCGCCGCGGCGCGCTCAGCCTGGCTCAGTCCTCGAGCTCGGCCTTGGCCATCTCGACGTCGAGCCGCTCCATCGCGTCCAGCGGCGACGCGGCCGCGGCTTCGGCGTAGAGCGCCTCGGCCTCCTTCATGCGCTTGTCGCCTTCGAGCATGACCAGTCCGTTGGCGTACTCGACCCGGGCAATCGCGCTCGCCGGGTTCAGCTTCAGCGCCTGCTTGAACATCGCCAGGCCGGTGGCGGCGTCGGCGCCCTGCGTGCGGCCGAGCAGCTTGCCGACCTTGTCGATGACCTCGGCGTGAAACGCACCGAGTGCGATGTGCGCGTCGGCGTGTTTGGGAGCCAGCTTGATGGCGGTCTCGAGCGCGTTCTTGACCTTGCTGCCGAGCCCCTGCGCCAGCGCCTTGGCGACGCTGATGCCCTGGCCGTAGCGGCCGATCGCGTAGGCCTGCCAGTACCACGCGTTGGCATCCTTGGGCAGGTCGGCCTGCTGCGCCTCGGCACGCCCGGCCGCTTCGAGGAACATCGCCAGCTTGCCCTGCTCCGATTTCTCTAGGTAGTTGGCGTAGATGCACTGGGACTTGTTGGCGACCGTCAATCCGGTGCCGCCGGCCTTCAGCCCGGCGTCGAAGGCCTTCTGGAACTCGCCCGCATGGAACAGCGCCCATGCGGCCTGCACGGCGTCGTCCTTCGGCCAGGGCTCGGCGTCGCCGGCGTGCAGCCGCGCCCAATGCGTCTTGAGCGACTTGGCGTCGTGTCGGTAGGCGCCGGCGTCGTACGGGAAGCTTGTCCACTTGGCCATCGGTTGTCTCCGTCGTTGGTTCTGTGCGCGATCGTGTCGGCCGTCAGTCCGGGCCCCGCGGCACCGCGTAGCCCGCCGCGAGCTGGTGAAGGTGCTTGCGCGCCGCGGGCTCGAGGTAGGGCTCGAGCAGGCACAGCACGTGGTACGCGCCGCGGCCCAGCGCCGCGGAGGCCGTCTCGGGCTCCAGCGCCCGGCGCGGGTCGCGCACGTATTCGTAGCTCAGCCAGTAGCTCAGCACGACCACCATCGCCTCGGCCGCCGGCGCGATCGCCTCCGGCTCGATGCGCAGCGTCTGGTCCCGAGCGAGGCCCGCGATCAGCGTGTTGACGGCGGCCGACTTGTGCTTGAGCACGTACTGGAAGCGCATCTCCAGCTTGCGGTTCTTGCTCAGCAGGTCGTTCAGGTCGCGGTACAGGAAGCGGTGCTGCCAGATCAGCTCGAACAGCATGTGGAAGAACAACCATGCGTCCTCGACGTTATGGACGTCGGCCGCGGCGGGCAGCAGTTCGTCGAGGGCCGCCTCGTAACGCGCGAAGAGCGAGTTGACCAACTCTTCCTTGGCCGGGTAGTGGTAGTACAGGTTGCCCGGGCTGATGTTCATCTCGGCCGAGATCAGCGTGGTGCTGACGTTCGGCTCGCCGAAGCGGTTGAACAGCGCCAGCGTCGTCTCCAGGATTCGCTCGGCCGTGCGGCGCGGCGGCTTCTTCGAGGCCATGCGCTGATTCTGGCACCGCGTGCACCCAGGGTCGCCCCCGTAGAATCGCGCGCTCGCATGCCACCTCCTCCCGCCGTCCGCTTCGACCACGTCTCCAAGGTCTACGCAGGGCCACGCGGCGCGCTGCAGGCGCTGGACGATGTGGCTTTCGACATCGAGGCCGGCGAGTTCTTCGGTCTGCTGGGCCCGAACGGCGCCGGCAAGACGACGCTGATCTCCATCCTCGCCGGCCTGGCCCGGGCCAGTGGTGGTCGCGTCACGGTGATGGGGCACGACGTCGTCGACGACTACGCAGCCGCGCGCCAGGCGCTCGGCATCGTGCCGCAGGAACTCGTGTTCGATCCCTTCTTCAGCGTGCGCGAGTCCTTGCGCATCCAGAGCGGCTACTTCGGCGTGCGCAACAACGGCGCCTGGATCGACGAGCTGCTGGCCGGCCTGGGGCTGGCGGACAAGGCCGGCGCCAACATGCGCCAGCTCTCGGGCGGCATGAAGCGGCGCGTGCTGGTCGCGCAGGCGCTGGTGCACCGGCCGCCGGTGATCGTGCTCGACGAGCCGACGGCGGGCGTCGACGTGGAACTGCGGCAGACGCTGTGGCAGTTCATCGCCCGCTTGAACAAGCAGGGCCACACGGTGTTGCTGACGACGCACTACCTCGAGGAGGCCGAGGCGCTGTGCAGCCGCATCGCGATGCTCAAGCTCGGCCGCGTGGTCGCGCTCGACCGCACCGCCAACCTGCTGGCCGGCACCGCGAGCACGATGCTGCGCTTCAAGACCGACGACCCACTGCCGCCGGACATTGCGGCCCATGCGCGCATCACCGGCCGCATCGCGCAGGTGACGGCGCACGACGCGACCGAGGTCGAGGCCTTGCTCGGCCGGCTGCGCACGGCCGGCGTGCGCATCGAGGACCTGGAGATCGGCCGCGCCGACCTGGAGGACGTGTTCCTCGAGATCATGCAGGGCGGGGGGGTGCGCGAGGCGCCCGCACCGGCGACGGTGCCGCGGGTCGGTGCGGCATGAGCGGCATGAACCTGGCCGGTGCACGCACGCTGTTCCTGAAGGAGATCCTGCGTTTCTGGAAGGTCGGCTTCCAGACGGTCGGCGCGCCGGTGATCACCGCCGTGCTGTACCTCACCATCTTCGGCCACGTGCTGAAGGACCGGATCGAGGTCTACCCTGGCGTCGGCTACGTCAGCTTCCTGATCCCGGGGCTGGTGATGATGAGCGTGCTGCAGAACGCCTTCGCGAACAGTTCGAGTTCTCTCGTGCAGAGCAAGATCACCGGCAATCTGGTGTTCCTGCTGGTGTCCCCGCTGTCGCACTGGGCCTGGTTCAGCGCCTACGTCGGCGCGTCGATGGTGCGCGGCCTGGGGGTTGGGCTGGGGGTGCTGCTGGTGACGCTGTGGTTCGCGCCGCTGCACCTGGCCGAGCCGTGGTGGATCGTGATCTTCGCGGCACTCGGCGCCGGCATGATGGGCTCGCTCGGGTTGATCGCCGGGTTGTGGGCGGAGAAGTTCGACCAGATGGCGGCCTTCCAGAACTTCCTCATCATGCCGCTGACGATGCTCTCGGGCGTCTTCTACTCGGTGCATTCGCTGCCGGCCGCGTGGCAGGCGGCGAGCCACCTGAACCCGTTCTTCTACATGATCGACGGCTTCCGGCGCGGCTTCTTCGGCGCCAGCGACGTCTCTCCCTGGCTCAGCCTGGTGGTGGTGGCGGCCGGCTTCGTGCTGGTCGCTGCGCTGGCGCTGCGCTTGCTGGCCAGCGGCTACAAGCTGAGGCACTGAACGGCGCCCGCCGGCGCCGCCGCGCAGCCCAGGCGATAATCGCGCCACCATGTCAGAACCCACTGCGCAGCAAGTTCGCGACTTCATCGCCGCCGGCCTGGCGTGCGAGCACCTCGAGGTCGACGGCGACGGGCGCCACTTCTTCGCCACCATCGTGTCCTCGGCCTTCGAGGGCGCCAGCCGCGTGCGGCGCCACCAGCAGGTCTACGCGGCGCTGGGCGATAGAATGCGCGAACAGATTCACGCGCTGTCGATGAAGACCCTGACCCCGGCCGAATACGCCGCCGATCCCGGCGCGGGGGCTGCCTCACACCACACGCACTGACACCACCTGCGGTGCGCCGCGGGTGGCGGCCGCCGCCGGCGACCGAGGCGGCGCCAAGCCCCCGCTGTGCAGCGCGAAAGCAAGCGCCACAGCATGGACAAACTCCTGATCCGCGGCGGCCGCCGCCTGAACGGCGAGGTGCCGATCGCCGGCGCCAAGAACGCCGCGCTGCCCGAACTGTGCGCGGCGCTGCTGACGGCCGA
>JBDTUO010000215.1:0-5718 GCA_040007675.1 Rubrivivax sp. | reverse complement strand
GCTGACGACCAACTTCGCCGAGGCGGGCGCCTTCCTGCGCAGCGCGCCCGGGCTGCCGACCCCGGACCTGCAACTGCACTTCGTCGTCGGCAAGCTCGTCGACCATGGGCGCAAGACCGTATTCGGCCACGGCTATTCGTGCCATGTGTGCCTGCTGCAGCCGCTCTCGCGCGGCAGCGTCACGCTGACGAGTGCTGACCCGCGCACGCCGCCGCGCATCGACCCGAACTTCCTCGGCGAACGCGACGACCTCGAGCGCCTCATGCGCGGCTTCAAGCTGATGCGCGAGGTACTCGAGCAGCCTGCGCTGGGGGCCCTGGGCGGACGTGAACTCGCCACCTCTTCCAGCGCGCGGACCGATGCCGAGATCGAGGGCTTCCTGCGCGGGCACGCCGACACGATCTACCACCCGGTCGGCAGCTGCCGCATGGGCCCGGACCCGCGGCGCGACGTCGTCGACGCCGCGCTGCGCGTGCACGGCGTCGATGGGCTGCGGGTGGTCGACGCGTCGGTCATGCCGCGCATCACGTCGGGCAACACCAACGCGCCGACGATCATGATCGCCGAGAAGGCCGCCGACCTGATCCGCGCCGCCGCCTGAGGCGGCCACCCGAGGCCAAGCGGCCGTGCTGCCGAGCGCCGCACAATGCGGCGTGGGCCGGCACCGCCGGCCGAGGCAGGAGACGACGACGATGCGACTGTCGGTGCTCGACCAGTCGGTGGCCGTGCAGGGCCGCGGCGAGGACGATGCGCTGCGCGACACGCTCGCGCTCGCGCAGGACGTCGAGGCCATGGGCTACGCACGCTTCTGGGTCAGCGAACACCATGGGCTGCCGACCATCGTCGGCAGCGCCCCGGAGGTGCTGATGGCAGCGATCGCCGCGCGCACGCAGCACATCCGAATCGGCAGCGCCGGCGTCATGCTGCCGCACTACTCGGCCTACAAGGTCGCCGAGCAGTTTCGGGTGCTGGACGCGCTCGCCCCGGGCCGCATCGACCTCGGCGTCGGCCGCGCCCCGGGCGGCGATCAGCGCACCGCGCGTGCGCTGAACCCGTTCGCCTCGCCAGGCGCGGACGATTTTCCGCAGCAGGTGCTGGACCTTCAGGCCTGGACCGAAGGCCGCCCGCACACCGGGCTGCTGGCCCATCCACTCGCACCGGCGGATACCGGGCCGGAGCGCGCACCGCAGGTCTGGGTGCTCGGCAGCTCGGACTACGGCGCGCAACTGGCGGCCCACCTCGGGCTGCCGTATGCGTTCGCCTACTTCTTCACCGATGGCCAGGGCGTCGAGCAGGCACTGGCGCTGTACCGCAGCCTGTATCGGCCGAGCGCACGCCACCCGACGCCGCAGGCGACGATCTGCGTCTGGGTGCTCGTCGCCGACGACGCGGACGAGGCCCGCCACCACGCGCTCAGCCGAGACCGCTGGCGCATCGACCGCCAACGCGGCCGGCTCGGCCCGCTGCGCTGGCCGGACGAGATCGCCGCGGCCGGCTTCGACAGCGCCGAAACCGCGCACCTGGCGCCGATGCGCGCACGCGCCTTCGTCGGCGACGCGCCGACGGTCGGCAGCCAACTGCGCGCGCTGGCCGCCGCGCTGCAGCTCGACGAACTGGTGGTGAACACCTGGGCCTGCGAACCCGCGGTACGGCGCCGGTCCTATGCGCTGCTGGCGCGTGAATTCGGCCTGGAAGCGACGGCGCCGAGCGACAGTCAGTGATTCGCGCGAGGCCAAGCCGTTGAGGATCGACGGGCCAGAAATGAGTTGCCCCTCCGAGCCAGAACGACTGGGAGGGGCTGGCGGAGCAACCCGCCTTCGAAGCTCCGGAGGAATGAAGTCCGGGGCCCCTGACGCACAGTGACTGTGCCGTCGGTTTAGCCTTCTCTGAAGGCGATTCAACCTTAGGCGATCTCGCCGGCGCGCGCAAGCCCGAGGACGGCCGCGGCGGCGGCGATCCGGATGAACGGCGCCTTCAGCCTGAGGTCGCGCCCGGCGCTGACCGCGCGGGCGCCAGCAGCGCGTCGACGACGCCCTGCACGCGCGTGCGGACGGCGGCGTCCATCGTCAACGCGCGACCCCACTCGCGCGAGGTCTCGCCCGGCCACTTGTTGGTCGCGTCCAGCCCCATCTTGCCGCCGAGGCCGCTGGTCGGCGATGCGAAGTCGAGGTAGTCGATCGGCGTGTGGTCGACCAGCGTGGTGTCGCGCACCGGGTCCATGCGCGTCGTGATCGCCCACACGACTTCCTTCCAGTCCCGGATGTCGATGTCGTCGTCGGTGACGACGATGAACTTCGTGTACATGAACTGGCGCAGGAAGCTCCACAGGCCGAACATCACGCGCTTGGCGTGGCCCGGGTAAGCCTTGCGGATGCTGATCACGGCGAGGCGGTAGCTGCAGCCCTCGGGCGGCAGGTAGAAGTCGGTGATCTCCGGAAACTGCTTCTGCAGGATCGGCACGAACACCTCGTTCAGCGCCACGCCCAGCACCGCCGGCTCGTCCGGCGGCTTGCCGGTGTAGGTGCTGTGGTAGATCGGTTCGCGCCGGTGCGTCAGCCGATTCACCTCGAACACCGGGAACCAGTCCTGCTCGTTGTAGTAGCCGGTGTGGTCCCCGAACGGGCCTTCGAGCGCGTGCAGGTAGCCGCCGCGCTCCGTCATCGGCACGCCCTGCTCGCTGCGGCCTTCGAAGCCGGGTTCGGCCGGCGGAATGTGGCCTTCGAGCACGAATTCCGCGCTCGCCGGCACCTGCAGCGGGTGGCCGGGCTCGCCGACGCCGCTGTCGGCGAGTTCGGTGCGGCTGCCGCGCAGCAGGCCGGCGAACTGGTACTCCGACAGCGAATCCGGCACCGGCGTCACGGCACCCAGGATCGTCGCCGGATCGGCCCCGAGCGCGACCGCGATCGGAAACGGGCGTCCCGGGTTCGCGGCCGCGAAGTCGCGGAAGTCGAGCGCCCCGCCGCGGTGCGCGAGCCAGCGCATGATCAGCCGGCGCGGGCCGATGCGCTGCTGGCGGTAGATGCCCAGGTTCTGGCGTCGGCGCGGTCGCGCCACCCCTTGCGGCCCGCGTGTGATCACAAGACCCCAGGTGATCAGCGGACCGGCGTCACCCGGCCAACAGGTCTGCAGCGGCAATCGGCCGAGGTCGACGTCGGCGCTCTCGACCACCACCTCCTGGCACGCCGGGCGCGTCACGCGCGCCGGTTTCATGTCCCAGACCGCCTTGGCCATGTCCCACAGCCGGCCAACCTCCTTCAGGCCCTGCGGCGGCTCGGGCTCCTTCAGCGCCGCCAGCAGACGGCCGACGTCGCGCAATTCGCCGACGTCGGCTGCGCCCATGCCCAGCGCCACCCGCTTCGGGGTGCCGAACAGGTTGGTCAGCACCGGAATGTTGTAACCGGTGGGGCGTGAGAAAAGTAACGCCGGGCCGCCCGCGTGCAGCACGGCGTCGCTCACGGCCGTCATCTCGAGCGCCGGAGACACCGCTTCATGCACGCTTCGGAGCTCATCGAGCGTGTCGAGCTGGCGCAGGAAGTCACGCAAGTCGCGGTACTTCATGATTTTTGGTAATTGAAACTAGAAACCATATGCTGGACAAGGTATAGGTTGCTTTCTAGAATCCGCGGCGATCATCGATTTGAGGGTTAACCCTCAGCGCTCTTATCGGCTTCGCCGCACCGCCCCCGCCCAGGGGATGGCATCCGAGTTCGCGGCGATTATCGTTTCCATGCCTTGGCTGCCCCGCCGATGGCGCGGCCCACCCGGTGACGCTGTCCGCCGCCGGGAACGACAGGAGATGTGATGCCCTTCATCGCTGCCTTGAACGACGCGCGCCGCGCCACCCAGCGATCGGTTGGCGTGTTCGTGCGCGACGTTGGCCAGGGGGCGCTGGAGCTCGGCCACAACACGCTGGCGCTGCTCGGCCTGACGGTATTGGCCGTCGGGCTGTTCGTCGGCACCCGGGCGGAGCTGCGCGACCACCTCGAAACCTACGCGCTCGGCTGGCTGCAGTCGCGCCACGTCGCGCGTGCCGAGGAGAGCGGCGACTTCCTCAGCGTGATCGGCGAGTCCGACGCGGTGACACGCGCCACCGCGGCCGACCCCGCGCGGCTGAGCAAGGAGCAGGCTGCGGTGGCAGGCTGGCTGGCGCGCCGCTATCGCGTCGCCCCCGAGCCGGTCAGCCGCCTCGTGCAGGAAGCCTGGGACGTCGGCCGGCGCGCGCGGTTGGACCCGACCCTGATCCTCGCGATCATGGCGATCGAATCGAGCTTCAATCCGTTCGCGCAGAGCGCGGTCGGCGCGCAGGGCCTGATGCAGGTGATGACGCGGGTGCACGACGACAAGTACGAGGCCTTCGGTGGCATCCACGCCGCCTTCGATCCGGTCAGCAACCTGCGCGTCGGCGTGCAGGTGCTCAAGGAGTGCATCCAGCGCGCCGGTTCGGTCGAGGCGGGCCTGCGCTACTACGTCGGTGCCGCACTGCTGCCCACCGACGGTGGCTACGCGGCCAAGGTGCTGTTCGAGCAGTCACACCTGAAGCGCGTCGCGCTGGGTCAGCGCGTCGCGACGAATGCCCCGAGCACGCCGCCGGCGGTCGCGGTCGAGGCGACGGCGGCCCCGGCAGCCGCCACGCCGACACCGACCGCTCCGGTGAGCGAGCCGGTCGCCGCGGCCGCGCCGCCGTCCCAGGTCGCGCTGCTCAAGACGCCCTGAGCGCAGCGGGTCTCGCCCGGCGCAGCACGCCGGGCGAGACCCGCGGGCGGCGGCTACACTGGCGGTCCGCGCGACTGGCGATAGGGACGGCCCGCAGCGTCCGGAGGTGGACGACCACCGGGAAGCGCGGCGCCGCCCGCGCTGATCGACGTCGCGGGCAGTCGTTCCGCCGTTCGCCTGGGCAGCCGCTGATCCGGTCCGCACACGGGCCCGTGGGTCGCGGCCATCGACCCACAGGAGAGCAGCCATGTTTGACCGATCCACCGCCACGCTGGCCGCCGTCGACCCCGAGATCTGGGCCGCCGTACAGGCCGAGAACCGTCGCCAGGAAGAGCACATCGAGCTCATCGCGTCGGAGAACTACACGAGCCCGGCCGTGATGGCCGCGCAGGGTTCGCAGCTGACGAACAAGTACGCCGAGGGCTATCCCGGTCGCCGCTACTACGGCGGCTGCGAGCATGTCGATGTCGTCGAGCAACTGGCCATCGACCGCCTGAAGCAGCTGTTCGGCGCCGGCTTCGCCAACGTGCAGGCCAACTCGGGCTCGCAGGCCAACCAGTCGGTGTTTTTCGGCCTGCTGCAGCCGGGTGACACGATCATGGGCATGAGCCTGGCCGAGGGCGGCCACCTGACGCACGGCATGGCGCTCAACATGAGCGGCAAGTGGTTCAAGGCCGTCAGCTACGGCCTCGATCAGAACGAAGCCATCGACTACGACGCGATGGAGCGCCTCGCGCACGAGCACCAGCCGAAGCTGATCATCGCCGGCGCGTCGGCTTACAGCCTGCGCATCGACTTCGAGCGCTTCGCGCGCGTCGCCAAGGCCGTCGGCGCCGTGTTCATGGTCGACATGGCGCACTACGCCGGCCTGATCGCCGCCGGCGTCTACCCGAACCCGCTGCCGCACGCCGACGTCGTCACCAGCACCACGCACAAGAGCCTGCGCGGGCCGCGCGGCGGCGTCGTGCTGACGAACGACGAGGCGATCGCGAAGAAGATCAACAG
>JBDTUO010000214.1:0-5733 GCA_040007675.1 Rubrivivax sp. | reverse complement strand
TGCCGTCGTCGATGTAGAGCGTGCCGCCGTTGTAGAGCGCGATGCCGATGTTGTGGTTGCCGCCGAAGGTGTGGTTCCACGGCAGCCAGTCGACCAGCACCGGCGGCGTGTCGGCGAGAAACCCGAAACACTGGCGGATCTGCTGCAGGTTGGCGCACAGCATGCGCTGGGTGTTGACGACACCCTTCGGGTTCTTGGTCGAACCGGAGGTGAACAGGAACTTGGCGATCGTGTCGGGCCCGACACGCGCGTGCGCCGCCGCGACCTCGGGGCCCGGGGTCGTCGCGAGCAGGTCTTCGTACGCCGTCGACGCGCGGCCCGGCAGTTCGCCGCGCGTGAGCACCACCTCGACCGAAGGATCGACGCAGGCCTCGATCGCGCGCGCGAAGGGTCCGGCGTCGGCCGCGAACACGAGGCCCGGCGTCAGCGTGGCCAGGATGTGCTTCAGCTTCGCGAAGTCCTGCGACAGCGTCGCATAGGCCGGCGACACCGGCGCGAACGGCACGCCTGTCCATTGCGCGGCGAGGTTCAGCGTCAGGTGCTCGAGGTCGTTGTCCGACAGGATCACGATCGGCCGCTCGGCCGACAGACGGCGCGTCGCCAGCGCCTGGCCGACGCGCTGCACCCGATCGAGCATCTGCGCGTAGCTGATCGTGGCCCATGCGCCGTCGGGCCCCCGTCGTGCGGCCAGCACCCGGTCCGGCGCTTCGGCAGCGACCTGCTCCAGCCGGTCGGTCAGGCGCGGCGGGTAGGGCTGCAGCGCTTCGGTCGAGCGCAGTCGCTGGCTGCCGTCGGGCCGCGTCTCTACCGTCGCCGCGACGCAGCCGCCGACGCGCGGCGCGCGTCGACGCACGGGGCTGCCCGCGGCACTCACTGGCCCTTCTCCACCTTGCCGGTCTTCTTGTCGAGGAAGGCGCGCAGCCGCTCCTTGGCCGCGGGTTCCCCCTGCGCGATCGCGGCCACCAGCGACTCCATGAACAAGCCCTGCTCGGGTGCCAGCTCGCCGATGCGCGGCAAGGCCTGGATCACCGCGTAGTTCGACATCGGCGCGTTGGCGGCGATCTTCTGCGCCAGCGCCAGCCCCTTCGCGAACCCTTCGCCGGGCGGCACGAGGTAGGTGCTCAGGCCGCAGGCCTGGCCCTCGTCGGCGTCGAGCACCCGCCCGGTCAGCATCATGTCGGCCACACGCGCGGTGCCGATCAGGCGCGGCACGCGCACCGATCCGCCGCCGCCGACGAAGATGCCACGCTGGCCTTCCGGGAAGGCGTAGAACGTGCTCGTGTCGGCGACGCGCACGTGGCAGCTGGCCGCGATTTCGAGCCCGCCGCCGACGACCGCACCGTGCAGCACCGCGACCACCGGCACCGGGGCGTACTGCACGCGGTCGAGCGCGCTGTGCCAGCCACGCGAGTGCAGGATGCCCTGGTAGACGTTGCGCTCGGTCAGCTCCGACAGGTCCAGCCCGGCGCAGAACTGCGCGCCGTTGCCGCTCAGCACCACCGCGCCGACGTCCGCCGGCAGCGTGGAGAACACCTGGTCGATGGCGGCCATCAGTGCGTCGTTGACCGCGTTTCGCTTGGCCGGGCGGTTCAGCGCCAGGTGCAGCACGGCGCCGTGGCGCTCGGAGGTGATCAGGGGTTCGTCCGTGGCCATCGTGCCCGTCTCCATCGACAAAGTACTTACATTATGTAAGTATATGGGCCGAAGGAGCAAGTGCCATGAACGTGCAGGACCTGATCGCGATCGACACCCACACCCACCTGGAGGTGTCGTGCCGGAATCCGTTCGACAACTACGGCGAGGAGTACGACCGCGCGGCCGACAAGTACTTCAGGTCGAGCCGCCGGCCGACGATGCAGGAGACGATCGACTTCTACCGCGAGAAGAAGATCGGCTTCGTCAATTTCACCGTCGACGCCGAATCGCAGCTGGGACGCGCGCGCATCACCAACGAGGAGATCGCCGACGCCGCCCAGGAGAATCCGGACATCATGATCGCCTTCGGCAGCATCGACCCGCACAAGGGAAAGATGGGCGGCCGCGAGGCGCGGCGGCTGGTCGAGCAGCATGGCGTCAAGGGCTTCAAGTTCCACCCGACGGTGCAGGGGTTCGAGCCGACCGACACGATGGCGTGGCCGATCTACGAGGTGATCAACGAATACAAGCTGCCGGCGGTGTTCCACAGCGGGCACTCAGGCATCGGCAGCGGCATGCGATGCGGTGGCGGACTGCGGCTGCAGAACTCCAACCCGATGAAGCTGGAGGACGTGGCGATTGCCTTCCCCGACATGCAGATCATCATCGCCCACCCGAGCTGGCCGTGGCAGGACGAAGCCTTGTCGCTGGCGATGCACAAGCCCAACATCTGGATCGACCTGTCGGGCTGGAGCCCGAAGTACTTTCCGCCGCAGCTGGTGCAGTACTGCAACACGCTGCTGAAGGACCGCATCCTGTTCGGCAGCGACTTCCCGCTGATCGCGCCCGACCGCTGGCTGGCCGACTTCGAGGACGCCGGCTTCAAGGACCAGGTCAAGCCGCTGATCCTGAAGGACAACGCGATGCGGCTGCTGAAGCTGGGCCCCTACGCCGCTACTTGAGCGCCCCGGTGCCGCGCCGCGGCCGCACGGCTGGCACACTCCTGGGCCTTCCCGCCCGCCTGAGGACGCACTACGCCATGAGCAGCCCTTCCGACTACCCCGACACCCGCCTGCTGATCGCCAACGAGTGGTGCGACGCCGCCGACGGCCGCACGCTGGACGTCGTCAACCCTGCCAGCGGCGAGGTCATCGGCCGCGTCGCCCACGCCGGCACCGCCGACCTCGACCGCGCGCTCGACGCCGCACAGCGCGGCTTCGAGGCCTGGCAGCGGGTGCCGGCGCACCAGCGCGCGCTGACGATGCGCAAGGCGGCGGCGCTGCTGCGCGAGCGCGCGCCCGCGATCGCGCGCTCGATGACGCAGGAGCAAGGCAAGCCCACCGCCGAGGCGCGGGTCGAGGTGCTCGCCGGCGCCGACATCATCGAGTGGTTCGCCGACGAGGGCCGGCGCGTCTACGGCCGCATCGTGCCGTCGCGCAACCTCGATGCGCAGCAGCTGGTGCTCAAGCAGCCGGTCGGCCCGGTGGCCGCGTTCACGCCCTGGAACTTCCCGATCAACCAGATCGTGCGCAAGCTCGGCGCCGCGCTGGCCAGCGGTTGTTCCTTCCTCGTCAAGGCGCCGGAAGAAACCCCGGCGTCGCCCGCCGCGCTGCTGCAGACCTTCGTCGATGCCGGCGTGCCGCCCGGCACGGTCGGCCTCGTGTTCGGCGACCCGGCGCAGATCTCGTCGTACCTGATCCCGCACCCGGTGATCCGCAAGGTGACGTTCACCGGCTCGACGCCGGTCGGCAAGCAGCTCGCCTCGCTGGCCGGGCTGCACATGAAGCGCGCCACGATGGAGCTGGGCGGCCATGCGCCGGTGATCGTCTGCGCCGGCGCCGACGTCGCCCAGGCGGTCAAGGCCATGGGCGGCGCGAAGTTCCGCAACGCCGGCCAGGTCTGCATCTCGCCGACCCGCTTTCTGGTGCACCGCAGCGTGGCCGAGGACTTCACGCAGGCGCTGGTCGCGCACGCGCGCGGCCTGCGCGTCGGCGACGGCCTGGCCGAAGGCACCACGCTCGGCCCGCTGGCCAACCCGCGCCGCGTGGCGGCGATGACACGCCTGCTGGCCGACGCCCAGGCCAAGGGCGCGCGCGTGGCGACCGGCGGCGAGCGGGTCGGGCCGGTCGGCAACTTCTTCGCGCCGACGGTGCTGACCGACGTGACGCCCGACGCCGCGGTCTTCAACGAGGAACCCTTCGGCCCGCTGGCTGCGGTGCGCGCGTTCGACGATCTCGACGAGGCGATCGCCGAGGCGAACCGGCTGCCGTTCGGGCTCGCGGGCTACGCCTTCACGCCGTCGATCCGCGACGCCCACCGGCTCGCGCAGGACCTGCAGGTCGGCATGCTGTGGATCAACCAGCCGGCCACGCCGTCACCCGAGATGCCGTTCGGCGGTGTCAAGGATTCGGGCTACGGCTCGGAGGGCGGGCCGGAGGCGATGGAGGCCTACCTGGTGACGAAGGCGGTCTCCATCCTGGCGGCCTGAGCGACGCGGCGTCTGCGGCGGGCCCGGCGGACCCCTCCCCGCCGCCGGCCGCCCGGCACCGCCGCCGATGAGCGCCACCCCCACCGCCGCCGCCGAGCCGCCGCCCGAATCCCTGTTCGCGCCCGGCCGGCGGGCGCTGTCGATCGGCGCCGTCGCGCTGATCACGATGATGGCGTTCGAGGCGCTCGCGGTGACGACCGCGATGCCGGCGATCGCGCTCGCGCTGGACGGCCTGACGCTATACGCGCTGGCCTTCGGCGGCGCGCTGGCATCGGCGATCGTGTCGATGACGGCCGCCGGCATGGCCTGCGACCGCTTCAGTCCCGCGCGGTCGCTGGCGGTCGGCGCGGCGCTGTTCTTCATCGGCCTGTGCCAGGCTGGCTTCGCGACCGACATGAGCGGGCTCGTGCTCGGCCGCATCGTGCAAGGGCTGGGCTCGGGCGCGATCGGCGTCGTGCTCTACGTCGTGATCGGCCGCGTGCTGCCGCCCGTGCTGCGGCCGCGCATGTTCGCGCTGCTGGCCACCGCCTGGGTGTTGCCGGCGCTCGTCGGCCCGGCGCTCGCCGGCTGGATGGTCGCGGCCTGGGGCTGGCCGGCGGTCTTCTTCTCGGTCGCCACGCTGATGCCGCTGGCGACCTGGCTGGTGCTGCCGGCCGCCGGCGCCGCAGCGGCCGCGCCATCGCTCACCGGCCGCACCGTCCCGTCGCGTGCGCTCGAACGGCTGGCGTGGGCGGCACTGGCCGGCATGGCCGCGTTGGCGCTGAACCAGGCGGCCGCCGCCCCGGCAGCGTGGCCGGCCGCGGGCGTGGTCGCGGCGGCGCTGGTGCTTGCGGGCTCAGCGCAGCGCCTGCTGCCGCGCGGCAGCCTGCGCGCGGCGCGTGGCCTGCCGAGCCTGGTCGCGCTGCGCGGACTGCTGGCCGCCGCGTTCTTCGCCGCCGAAGCCTACCTGCCGCTGTGGCTGAACCTGGTGCGCGGCTGGTCGCTGCCGCAGGCCGGACTCGCGCTGACCCTCGGCGCGCTGTGCTGGTTTGCAGGCAGCCAATGGCAGGCGCGCCTTCCCGATTCGCCGGCGCGGGTGCGCGCGGTCGGCGCCGGGCTCGCGCTGGTCGCGCTCGGCACCGCGGTGATCGCCGGCGTCATCGCCGCCGGTCTCGTCGGCGGTTGGGCCCTCGTCGGCTGGGGACTGGCCGGGCTCGGCATCGGCATCAGCTTCCCGGCGATTTCGGTGCTGACGCTGGCCGGCGCCGCTCACGACGACCAGGGCCGCTGGAGCGCTGCGCTGCAGCTCGGCGACACCATCACCTCCACCTTCGTGATGGCGATGTGCGGCGCCGCGTTCGCCGCCGGCGCCTCGACACCCGCGTTCGTGGCTGTGTTCGTGGGCGCGGCTGCCCTGGCGGGGCTCGGCGCGCTGCTGGCCCCCCGGGCGGCTGGCGCCACCACCGCGGTCGACCTCAACGCCGCCGGATCACCAGGCCCTTGAGGTATTCGCCTTCGGGGAAGGCCAGCGTGCCGGCGTGGTCCGGGGCGGCCTGCAGGCGTTGCTCGATGGCGCCGTCGACACCGGCGTCGACCGCGGCGCCGGCGACGATCTTGTGGAACAGGTCGGG
>JBDTUO010000213.1:0-5780 GCA_040007675.1 Rubrivivax sp. | reverse complement strand
GTCGCCGAGGCGACCGCCACACCGGGAAGTCCCTCAATGGGTGTCGATTTCCGGTCGGCTATCGTCAGTCGCTGCGAAATCGCGTCATTGGAGACACTTATGAAGCGTTGGACGAAATTGCTCGGCCTGCCGGTCGCGGTGGCGTTGTCGGTCACGGCCTGGAGCGTGCAGGCGGAGACGGTCAAGGTCGCCTTCATGGATCCGTTGTCGGGGCCGTTCGCCAACGTCGGTCAGAACCAGCTGAAAAGCTGGCAGTTCGTGGCCGACTACTTCAACCAGAACAAGCTGGGCCCGCCCGGCGTGCAGTTCGAGTTCGTCGCGTTCGACAACAAGGGCTCGCCGCAGGAAAGCCTGAATACCCTGAAGGCGGCGATCGACCAGGGCATCCGCTACGTGACCCAGGGCAACGGCTCGGGCGCCGCGGCGGCCATCCTCGATGCGGTGCAGAAGCACAACGACCGCAACCCCGGCAAGGAAGTCGTCTACCTGAACTATGCCGCGGTCGACCCGGCGCTGACGAACGAGAAGTGCAGCTACTGGCATTTTCGACTCGACGCCGACACGACGATGAAGATGGAGGCGCTGACCAGCTTCATGAAGGACCAGCCGGAGATCAAGAAGGTCTACGTCATCGGTCAGAACTACTCCCACGGCCAGCAGGTGGCGCGTTACTTCAAGGAAGGCATCGCGCGCAAGCGGCCCGACGTGCAGGTCGTCGGCGACGACCTGCACCCGATCGCGCAGGTCAAGGACTTCGCGCCCTACGTGGCCAAGATCAAGGCCAGCGGCGCCGACAGCGTCGTCACCGGCAACTGGGGCACCGACCTGACGCTGCTCGTCAAGGCGGCCAACGAAGCCGGGCTGAACGTCAACTTCTACACCTACTACGCGGTCGTCAGCGGCACGCCGACGGCGCTGGCCTCCGGCACCACCGGCAAGGTGCGGGTGGTCGGCTACGGCCACAACAATGTTGCGGGCGTGGCGGACAAGCTGCAGACCGCGTTCAAGAAGAAGTTCAACGACGATTGGTACACGGGCGCCACCTACAACGGCCTCGCGCTGCTGTCGGCGGCGATGAAGAAGGCCGGCAGCACCGACCCGGTGAAGGTGGCCGCCGTAATGGAAGGCCTGCGCTTCGATGGTTTCCAGGGTGACGTCGAGATGCGCAAGTCCGACCACCAGCTGCAGCAGGGCCTGTACATCTCGGAGTGGCGCAAGGCCGACGCCAAGCACCCCTACAGCGTCGAGAACACCGGCTTCAACTTCCAGGAAGTGAAGGCGATTCCGGCTTACGTGGCGAGCACGCCCACGTCGTGCCAGATGAAGCGGCCCTGACGCGCGGCTGATCCGGGCAGACCTTCTTCTGCCCACTGCGCGGCGCCGGAGTTCCGGCGCCGCCTTTCTCTTGGCAGCCGCCTCTTTTCGTCGATGGACGCGTCCTTCCTGCTGATCTCGCTGCTCAACGGCCTGTCCGTCGGGTTGCTGCTGTTCATGTTGGCCTCTGGGCTGACGCTGATCTTCAGCATGATGGGCGTGCTCAACTTCGCGCACGCCAGCTTCTACATGCTCGGCGCGTACGTCGCCTACTCGCTGACCACGGTCATCGGGTTCTGGTGGGCACTGCTGCTCGCGCCACCGCTGGTCGGCGCGCTGGGCGCGCTGTTCGAGCGTCACGCGCTGCGACGGGTGCACAAGTTCGGTCATGTGCCCGAGCTGCTCATCACTTTCGGGCTGAGCTACATCGTTCTCGAACTGGTGCAGCTGGTCTGGGGCCGTCAGGCGGTGAACTTCACGCCGCCCGAATCCTTGACGGGCGCGTTGTTCACCATCGTCGACGCGCCGGGGTCGCTGTCCTTCGCGTGGGGCGAGAAACCCCCGGGCTGCGGCAGCGGCGGGGTCGCGTGCACCACGTTTTCGGCGTTCCGTGCCTTCGGCATGGGTATCGCGGTGCTGATGCTGGTGTCGATCTGGCTGCTGCTGACGCGCACGCGCATCGGTCTGGTGATTCAGGCCGCGCTGACCCATCCCGAGGCGGTCGAGGCGCTCGGCCACAACGTGCCGCGCGTCTTCATGCTGATCTTCGGCGGTGGCACGGCGCTGGCGGCCCTGGCCGGCGTGATCGGCGGCGCGCTGCGCGTCACCGAACCGTCGATGGCGCTGACGGTCGGTGCCGTCGTGTTCGCGGTGATCGTCATCGGCGGCATGGGCTCGCTCGCCGGCGCGTTCGTCGCCTCGGTCGGCCTGGGCGTGATCGAGAGTTTTGCCGTCAGCAGCGACCACTCGATCTCCGATGGCCTGCGGACGCTCGGCATGGCGGTCACGCCCGAGACCTTCGGCTTCGTGCTGTGGAGCGTCAAGCTCAGCCAGATCGCGGCCATCCTGCCGTACCTGCTGCTGGTGCTGATCCTGATCTTCAGGCCCAAGGGCCTGTTCGGCAGCCGGGAGGGGTGATGGCGATCCCCGTCTCGCGCGGCTTCAGCCGTGGGCGCTGGCTGGTCTGGGGCGGCTACGCGCTGGTGATGGTGCTCGCGCCGCTGGTGTTCTCGAGCAGCCTGTCGCTGACCATGTTGTCGCAGATGGGCATCGCGATCATCGCGTGCCTGGCCTTCAACATGCTGCTCGGACAGGGCGGCATGCTGAGCTTCGGCCACGCGGTCTATTCAGGGCTCGGCTCGTTCGTCGCGATCCACGCGCTGAACCGCGTGACAGATGGCGGCTTGCCACTGCCGGTCAGCGTGATCCCGCTCGTCGGCGGGCTCGGCGGCCTCTTCTTCGCCGCGCTGATCGGCTACGTCACCACCAAGAAAGCGGGCACGCCGTTCGCGATGATCACGCTCGGGGTCGGTGAGCTGGTGGCGGCGATGTCGCTGATGTTCCCCGGCTTCTTCGGCGGCGAAGGCGGCATCACCGGCAACCGCGTCGCCGGCACACCGTTCTTCGGCATCAGCTTCGGGCCGCAGTCGCAGCTGTACTACCTGATCGCGATCTACACCTTCGTCTGCACCGCGCTGATGTTCGCGTTCACGCGCACGCCGCTGGGCCGCATGCTGAACGCGTCGCGCGACAACCCCGAGCGGGTCGAGTTCGTCGGCTTCAACACCCGCTACGTGCGCTACATCGCGTTCATGGCCTCGGGATTCTTCATGGGTATCGCCGGCGGGCTGTCGGCGCTGAACTTCGAGATCGTCACCTCGGAAGTCGTCGGGGCGATCCGCTCCGGCGGCTACCTGCTGTTCACCTTCCTCGGCGGCGCGATCTTCTTCTTCGGGCCGATCATCGGGGCGGTGCTGCTGGTGCTGGCGCTGGTGTTGCTGTCCGAGCTGACGCAGGCGTGGCTGCTGTACCTCGGGTTGATCTTCACCTTCATGGTCATGTTCGCACCGGGCGGCTTCGCCAGCCTGATCATGATGAACCTGCGGGTGGCGTCGTTCGGCAAGCTGCGGCAGCTGCTGGTGCCGTACCTGCTGCTGTTCGCCACCGGCGCGGTCGCGCTGGCCGGGGCGGGTGCGATGATCGAAATGGTCTACCACCTGCAGCTCAACGAGGTGGCGGGACCGGAGATGACCTATCTCGGCGTTCCGTTGAACGCGGCTGGCCGCGGCAGCTGGATCGGCGCCGCCGTGGTGCTGCTGGTGGGCGCGGTGGCGGTCGAGGTGGCGCGGCGCCGTTTCGTGCCGGTCTGGGGCCGCGTCCAGAGCGAGATTCAGCGCGAGATCAAGCGGCGCGAGGCGGCGGCATGAACCCGCTGTCGGACCAATGAGCGCGACGCCGTACGCGATCGAGTTGCGCGACGTGCGCAAGAGCTTCGGCCGCACGGAGATCATCCGCGGCGCGAACCTGGCCGTGAGACCGGGCGAGCGTGTGGCCGTGATCGGCCCCAACGGCGCCGGCAAGAGCACGCTGTTCAACCTGATCAGCGGCCGCTTCGGCAGCAGCGGCGGCGACATCCTGCTCAACGGCAAGAAGATAAACGGCCTGAAACCGTACGAGATCAACCGGCTCGGGCTGGCGCGCAGCTTTCAGGTCAGCAACCTGTTCACCCGCCTTTCGGTATTCGAGAACATCCGCTGCGGGGTGCTCTGGAGCATGGGCTACAAGTACAGCTTCTGGCACTTCCTCGCGGGCATGCACGACGTCAACCAGCGCACCGAAGAAGTGCTGGCGATGATCAAGCTGGACCGGCGCCGCGACGTGCTGGCGATGAATCTGAGCTATGCCGAGCAGCGCGCGCTCGAGATCGGCATCACGATCGCCGGTGGCGCCGATGTGGTGCTGCTCGACGAGCCGACCGCAGGCATGAGCAAGAGCGAGACGGCCAATTTCGTCGCGCTGATCCGTGACGTCACCGCCGGCAAGACGCTGCTGACGGTGGAACACGACATGGGGGTCGTCTTCGGGTTGGCCGACAAGATCGCGGTGCTCGTCTACGGCGAGGTCATCGCCTTCGACGAACCCGCGGCGGTGCGGGCCAACGCCCGGGTGCAGGAAGCGTACCTGGGCTCGGCACACGCCAAGCCCGAGGGCGGTTGAGGCCACACGACGATGCTCGAGCTCGACGACGTGCATGCCTTTTACGGCAAGAGTCACATCCTGCACGGGGTGAGTTTCCAGGTGAGACCGGGCGAGATCGTGGCGCTCCTGGGACGCAACGGCTCGGGACGCTCGACCACCGTCAAGACCATCATGGGGCTCGTCGAAGGCGCCGGTTCGGTGAGCTGGCACGGCAAACAGATCCTCGGCCGCAAGGCATTCGAGATCGCCCACGCCGGCATCGGCTACGTGCCGGAGAACCGCGACATCTTTCCGACGCTGACGGTGCACCAGAACCTGCTGCTCGGCTGCAAGGGCAGTGCGCCCAGGGGGCGCTGGTCCTTCGACGACATGTACCAGCTGTTCCCGCGCCTGAAGGAACGCCAGCACACCGACGCCGGCGTGCTGTCCGGCGGTGAGCAACAGATGCTGACGCTGTGCCGCACGCTGATGGGCGACCCCGAGCTCGTGATGATCGACGAACCGACCGAGGGGCTGGCGCCGAAGATCGTCGATCTGGTGGCCGAGTTCCTGCGCGAGCTCAAGCGGCGCGGCCTCTCGGTGCTGCTCGTCGAGCAGAAGCTGACGATCGCGCTCGAGGTCGCCGACCGCTGTCTCGTGATGGGGCATGGCGAGATCGTCTTCGAGGGCAGCGCAACCGCGCTGCGCGCCGACGCCGAGGTGCGCAAGGAGTGGCTCGAGGTGTAGCCTCGGATCCTTGTCGCCGCAGCGACACCGGTCGATCGTCCGGCCTGCCTAGAATCGAACGATCGTTCTATTTGTTCTGCCCGAGGAGACGCGATGAGCGCCAGCTATGAAGTGCGCGACGGTGTGGCCGTCATCACGCTGAACAATCCACCCGTCAACGGCCTGGGCTACGACACCCGGCGCGGCATCGCCGACGGCATCGACCGCGCGCATGCCGACCCGGCGGTGAAGGCCATCGTCGTCACCGGCGCCGGGCGCGCGTTCTCGGGCGGCGCCGACATCCGCGAATTCGGCAGCGCGAAGGCAGGTGCCGAGCCCAACCTGCCGTCACTGTGGAAGCTGTTCGAGGCGTCGGACAAGCCGATCGTCGCCGCGATGCACAGCGTCGCGATGGGCGGCGGACTCGAACTGGCGCTGGCCTGCCACTACCGCGTCGCCGCGCCGGGCACCAGCGTGGCGCTGCCCGAAGTCAAGCTCGGCCTCGTGCCGGGCGCCGGCGGCACGCAGCGGCTGCCGCGCGTGCTCGGCGTCGAGACGGCGCT
>JBDTUO010000212.1:0-5790 GCA_040007675.1 Rubrivivax sp. | reverse complement strand
TACCAGGTGCCGCGCGTGCCGTGGCGCGCGAAGACCTCGGTCAGCGCGTCGGTGTAGTCGGCCAGATGGACCAGCGGCACGGCGCAGTCCTCGATGAAGCTGACCGGCTTGCCGTCGCCCTTCAGGCTCATCATGATGTTCAGGCCCGCCTTGCGCACTTCCCACAGCGCCTTCTGCGCTGCCTCGTCGGGCATCTCGACGACGTGCGCTGCACCGTCGCAGCCGAGGTCGCCCACCAGCGCCACCAGGTCGGCCAGCCGGCGCAGCAGCGGCGCGCGCTCGTCGCCGGCGAACTCGACCAGCAGGATCGCCTCGGGCGTGGCGCCGGTTCCGACATCGGCCAGCGCGGCCTCGATCACCGGCCGGAACGCCGGGTTCGTGCGGGCGAGGTCGATCATCGTGCGGTCGACCAGTTCGACCGCGCTCGGCGCCAGCGTCACGAGGTGCTGGGCCGCTTTCATTGCGGCGCGGAAGCGCGCGAAGTTGACCACGCCCAGCACCTTGTGGCGCGGCAGCGGGCTCAGCGCCAGGTGCAGGCGGCGCGTCACCGCCAGCGTGCCTTCGCTGCCGATCAGCAGCAGCGCCAGGTTGACCTGGCCGTCGGCGGTGTACGGGCGTTCGCTCTTCGGGTGGAAGACGTCGAGGTTGTAGCCGCCGACGCGCCGCATCACGGTCGGCCAGTGGGCGTCGATCTCCGCCCGGTGCCGGTCGGCCAGACCACGCACGAAGTCCGCGATCGCCCGCGCTTCGGTGCCCAGGCCGTCGACCGGGCCGAAGTGCAGCGTGCGGCCGTCCGCGAGCCAGGCGTCGATGCCCCGCACGTTGTGCACCATGTTGCCGTACGCGATGCTGCGCGAGCCGCAGGAGTTGTTGCCCGCCATGCCGCCGAGCGTCGCCTGCGCGCTGGTCGACACGTCGACCGGATACCACAGGCCGTGGGGTCTGAGCCGCGCGTTCAGGTGGTCGAGTACCAGCCCCGGGTCGACCTCGGCGGTGCGCGCCTCGGCATCTATCGCGTGCACCTGACGCAGGTGTTTGGTGAAGTCGATCACCAGCGCCGGGCCGACGGTCTGCCCGCACTGCGAGCTGCCGGCGCCGCGGGCGAGCAGCGGCTTGCCGGTCTCGCGCGCGAGCGCCAACGCGGTCGAGACGTCGTCCTCGGTGCGCGGCACGAACACCCCGAGCGGCAGGATCTGGTAGGCCGAAGCGTCGGTCGCATAGCGCCCGCGCGACGCGGCGTCGAACAGCACCTCGCCGCGCGTCTCGCGCTGCAGCCGGCGCGCCAGCTCGGACAGGTCCGGGGCCGCGCCGGCGCGGCCGCGGGCGTCGGGCAGCGGCGGATTCATGCCAGGGCGGGCGTCGCGGCCGGCAGGGCCAGCGGCCCGGCCAGCCCGTCACCCTGCAGCATCAGTTCCAGCACCGCTTCGCCCTTGTGGCGCAGGTGCGTCACCAGCAGCGCGCGCAGGCCGGCCCCGTCGCGTGCGGCGAGCAATTCGATCATCTGTTCGTGCTCCTCGACCGCGCGCTGCCATTTTCGTTCGTCGAAGTTCGAGCGGAAGCGCAGCGCCTGCAGCCGGGCGTTCACGGTGCGGTAGGCGCTCGCCAGCACCGGGTTGCGCGCCGCGGCGTTGATGCACTCGTGGATCTGTGCGTTCAGGCGGTAGTAGGTCGACAGGTCGCGCCGCGTGTAGGCCGCCAGCATCTCGAAGTGCAGCGCACGCACCTCGGTCAGCTCGTCCTCGGAGATGCGGGCCGCCGCCAGCTCGCCCGACCAGCCCTCCAGCCCGCCGATCAGCTCGAAGGTGTCGGCCACGTCCTGGGTCGACAGCTGCGCGGCGACGGCGCCGCGGTTCGGCAGCAGCTCGACCAGACCCTCGACCGCGAGCATCTTGATGGCCTCGCGCAGCGGCGTGCGCGACACCTGGAGCGCCTCGCACAGCGCACGCTCGTTGAGCTTGGCGCCAGGCGGAATCAGGCCCTCGACCAGCTGCTGACGCAAGCGCAGCGCCACCTCCTGGTGGAGCACGGGGCGCGCCATCACGATCACGTCCGCCATCGGGTTTTCTCTAGTTTGTATGCAAAACCGCAGGGTGTTTTACCGTGTACTCTATCGTATCGACAGGCCACCGCGCCGTTTTGTATGCATATTGGGGTGCTCAAAGGAGAGACCCATGCTGAGCCTGAACCACCACCCGAGCGGCCGCCACTTCCTGCAGATTCCCGGCCCCAGCCCGGTGCCCGATCGCATCCTGCGGGCGCTGAGCCTGCCGACGATCGACCACCGCGGGCCGGAGTTCGGCGTGCTCGGCCTGAAGGTGCTCGACGGCATTGCGCAGGTCTTCCGCACCCGCCACCCGGTCGCCATCTACCCGGCCTCGGGCACCGGCGCGTGGGAGGCGGCACTCGTCAACACGATGAGCCCCGGCGACGCCGTGCTGATGGTCGAGACCGGTCACTTCGCCACGCTGTGGCAGAAGATGGCGCTGCGCCTGGGCCTGGCGCCCGAGTTCCTCGCGCTGCCTGGCACCTGCACCGAAACCGGCCTGCCGCTGGCGTGGCGCCACGGCGTGTCGGCCGAGCGCATCGCCGAGCGGCTGCGCGCCGACGCGGGCCACGCGATCAAGGCGGTCTGCGTCGTGCACAACGAGACCTCGACTGGCGCCACGAGCGACATCGCGGCGGTGCGCCGCGCGATCGACGCCGCCGGCCACCCGGCGCTGCTGATCGTCGACACCATCTCCGGTCTCGCGAGTGCCGAGTACAGGCACGACGACTGGGGCGTGGACGTCACGGTCAGCGGGTCGCAGAAGGGGCTGATGCTGCCGCCCGGCATCAGCTTCAACGCGCTGTCGCCGAAGGCGCTCGAAGTGTCCAAGGGGGCGCGGCTGCCGAAGGCGTTCTGGGCCTGGGACGAGATCGTCGAGATGAACCGCAGCGGCTATTGGCCGTACACGCCGAATACCAACCTGCTGTACGGCCTGCACGAGGCGCTGGAGATGATCCTCGGCCAGGGGCTGGACGCGGTGCTCGCGCGCCACCAGCGCTGGGGCGAAGGGGTGCGCAGCGCAGTGCGGGCTTGGGGTCTGCCGATCCAGTGTGCGGACCCGGCCGTGTACTCGCCGGTGCTGACCGGCGTCGTGACGCCGCCCGGCGTCGACGCCGACGCCCTTCGGCGACTGATCCATCAGCGCTTCGACCTGTCGCTCGGCACCGGCCTGGGCAAGGTCAAGGGCCGCATGTTCCGCATCGGCCACCTCGGTGACTGCAACGATCTGACGCTGATGGCTGCCCTCTCGGGCGTCGAGATGGGGTTGCAGCTCGCCGGCGTCAAGCTCGCCGGCAGCGGCGTGCAGGCCGCGATGGGTTTCTTCGCCGCCGAGCCCGCGCCTTCGATCGCATCACCGATGCCGCTGGCCGCCTGAGCCGCGCGCGCCGTCGCCGACACTTGCCCCCTTGTTCCCACCCACACACTACAGGAGACTCCCATGCCCTACCGTCGCACCGCCCTTGCCACCCTGATCGGCGCCGCCTTGCTGGCGGCGGCGTTGCCGGCCGCCGCGCAGATGGAGCTCAAGCTCGGCCACGTCGGCGGGCCGGGCTCGCTGTTCGAGTTGTCGGCCAACGAGTTCGCGCGTCGCGCAAACGCCAAGCTCGGCGACAAGGCCAAGGTCGTGGTCTTCGGGTCGAGCCAGCTCGGCGGCGACGCCGAACTGATGCAGAAGCTGCGCCTGGGCACGGTCGAGTTCGCGATCCCGTCGACGGTGATGTCGTCGGCGGTCGACGCCTTCGGCATGTTCGAGATGCCCTACCTCGTGAAGAATCGCGAGCACATGAAGAAGATCGAGCAGTCGGTGGTCTGGCCGGCGCTCGCGCCGATGGCCGAGGCCAAGGGCTACAAGCTCCTCGCGGTGTGGGAGAACGGCTTCCGCAACATCACGACCAACACCAAGCCGATCGTCAAGCCGGCCGACCTGGCCGGCATGAAGCTGCGCGTGCCGCAGGGCAAGTGGCGCGTGAAGATGTTCCAGGCCTATGGCGCGAACCCGAGCCCGATGGCGCTGTCGGAGGTGTTCGTCGCGCTGCAGACCGGGGTCATGGACGGCCAGGAGAACCCGCTGACGCAGATCTACTCGTCGAAGTTCCAGGAGGTGCAGAAGTACCTGTCGATGACGGGCCACGTCTATACCCCGGCCTACCTGGCCACCGGCAAGGCCAAGTTCGCGTCGCTGCCGGCCGACGTGCAGGCTGTGCTCTCAGACGCCGCCAAGGAAACCCAGGCCTACGTCTACGAGCAGGCGGCCAGGCTCGATGACGAGCTGCTGGCCAAGATCAAGGCCGCCGGCGTCAAGGTCAACGAGGCCGACAAGGACGCCTTCATCGCCGCCAGCAAGGGCGTGTACGAGGAGTTCGCCAAGGAAGTACCGGACGGTGGCAAGCTGGTCGACCAGGCGATCGCGCTCGGCAAGGGGATGTGAACTTGCTGGCCACGCTGCACCGGGGATTCGACCGCACGCTGTCGGCCTTCGTGATCTTCCAGCTGGGTTTGCTGGCGGTCGTGATCCTCGTCGGCGTGGCCTGCCGCAAACTCGGCATCCCGCTCGTCTGGTACGACGAGGGTGCCTCGATCATGCTGGCGTGGCTGACCTACTACGGCGCGGCGCTGGCGGCGCTGAAGCGCGCGCACATCGGTTTCCCGGGCCTCGTCAACGCGATGCCGCCGGCGCTGCGCGTGCCCGCGGTCCTGTTGGGCGAGGTCTGCGTGATCGGCTTCTTCGCGCTGCTCACCTGGTACGGCGTGAAGGTGCTGGCGATCCTGCAGGGCGACACGATGGTCAGCCTGCCGGCCGTGCCGACGCGGTTGACGCAGTCAGTGATCCCGGTCGGCGGCGCGCTGTTCATCGTGGCACAGCTGTTGAGCCTGCCCGAAGTGCTGCGCCAGGCACGCGGCGCCGGGCTGATCGACCAGGAGCAGGCGCCGGTCGCCGAGGCGGTACGAACATGACCCCCACGCGCACCTCGTTCGCTGCCCCCCGAGGGGGTGGTCGGGTCCTTCGGGGCGGCCGCGCGGACCCGACATGACGGTCGGCCTGATGTTCCTGGGCCTGGTGGCCCTGATCCTGCTGAACGTGCCGATCGCGGTCTCGCTCGGGGTCGTCGCGATGGGTGCGATGGTGCACGCCGGCGGCATGGAGGCGCTGCTGAACTCGGCGATCGTGATGTTCAACGGCGCCACCAGCTTCCCGCTGCTGGCCATTCCGCTGTTCATCCTGGCAGGCGCGATCATGAACTCGTCCAGCCTGTCACGGCGGCTGATCGCGTTTGCGTCGGCGCTGTTCGGTTTCGTCAAGGGCGGGCTGGCGATGATCACCATCGGCACCTCGATGTTCTTCGCCGAGATTTCCGGCTCGGCGGTCGCCGACGTCGCGGCGATGGGCTCGATCCTGATCCCGGCGATGAAGAAGCGCGGCTACCCGAAGGAGTTCGCCGCGGCCATCACGTCGAGCTCGGCGACGCTGGCCGTGATCATCCCGCCGTCGATCCCGATGATCCTGTACGCGGTGATGGCCGACGCCTCGGTGGTGCAGATCTTCGTCGCCGGCATCGTGCCCGGCATCCTCGGCGGCGGCGGCATGATGGTGCTGGCGTGGTGGTTCGCCAAGCGGCGCAACTACCCGGTCGAGGAGGTGTTCCAGTGGAAGCGGGTGAGGTCCACCTTCAAGGATGCCGCCTGGGCCTTCCTGCTGCCGGTGATCATTCTGGGCGGCATCTTCGGCGGCATCGTCACCGCCA
>JBDTUO010000211.1:0-5808 GCA_040007675.1 Rubrivivax sp. | reverse complement strand
CAACAGGTGCAGCCAGCCGCGCAGGACCTGGCAGCTGCCGCGCAGCGGCGTCGGCGCGTCCGGCAGCCGCCGTTCGGCGCCGTCGACGAAGCGCCACAGCAGCGGGCGCAGGCCCGGCACGCCGGCGTACGGCGGCAACGGTGCACATTCGCTCCAGGTCGCGAGCGGCTGGCCCCGTTCCAGCACGTCGAGCAGCCGCGCCAGCAGCGCCGGCAGCCGGCGCTCGTCGCCGTGTCCGAGTTCCATCCACGCCGCCGAAGCCAGCGTGCGCGCGAGCGCGTCTCCCGCCAGCGCGGGATCGGCGAGCAGCGCGGCCAGCTGCGCGCGCGCCTCGACGTGGCGGTTCGCGCCCGACAGCACCTGAGCGCGGCGCGACAAAGCGTCGAGGCGCTGCTGCGGCTTGTCGTGCGCGCCGGCGTCGACGGCCACCCGCTCGAGCGCGGCCGCCGCGCCGTCCCAGTCCCAGCGCGCCCGTGCCAGCAGCCACTCCAGCCCGGCGGACCCGCTGCGCTGTGCCGGCGGGATGCGGTCGAACAGACGCTGCACCGCGTTGCCCGCGCCCGCCGCGACCAGCGCGCCGGCGCCGGCCTGCAGCGCCGCCTCGGCGCCGTGCCAGTCCTGCGCGCGCAGCAGCCAGTCGACGCGCCGCAGCGGGTCCGGTTCGGTCGCCGCAGCGCGCGCCAGCGCCTTGGCATGGCCAACCGGGTCGGTGCGCTGCAGCCGGGCCTGCAGCGCCGCGCGGAACAGGTCGTGCAGCCGCAGCGTCGGCTCCGGCACATCGTCCAGCCGCGCCGCGAACAGACCCGTGCGCTCGATGGTGTCGAGGTGCTGGGCGGCCAGCGGGTCGCCCGACAGTGCAGCCGCGCGCGGCGCCGTCAGCTCCGGCAGGATCGAGCAGCGCAGCAGGAACTGGCGCAGCGGTGGTGGCAGCCGGTCGATCACCTCGTCGACGAGAAAGTCGAACCGCGCGCGATCGATCGGCGGCGCGGCAGCGCCGTCGCCGCCGTCGTCGTCTGCGGTGTGCTCGCGGGTGGCGATCGTGGCGATCGGGGCGGTCGTGGCGAGCGGTGCGGCCTGCAGCGCCAGCCGCACGCCCACCGGCCAGCCCTGCGTGCGCGCGTGCACGCGGCCGGCCAGTGCCGCGTCGAAGCCGGCGGCGCGCACCAGGCGCATCGTCTCGTCGGCGTCGAAGCGCAGCGCGTCGGTGCCGAGCTCGGCCAGCTCGCCGGCCGCGCGCAGCCGCGCGAGCGACGCCAGTGCCGGCCTGTCGCGGCTCGCGAGCGCGAGCGTCCACTGCGGCGGCAGCCGTTCGACCAGCGCGTCGAGCGCCGGCGCCAGCGCCGGGTGCGTGACGCGGTGCAGGTCGTCGAGCACGACGACACCGTGGCGCACGTCGCAGGCAGCCAGCGTGTGGATCAACTCGGCCTGCACCGCGCGCCACTGGGTCGGTCGGCGCGCCTCGACCGCGGCACGCAGCAAGGCCTCGGGCGCGCTGCGCCACGGCGGGTCGTGCGGCTCGAGCGCGGCGATCAGGCATTCGAGCAGGCCGGCCGGCGTGTCGCCTTCGTCGCACTCGATCCAGATGAACGCGCTGCCGGGCGGCAGCTGCGGGCCCTGGCGGGCCAGCGCTGCGGTCTTGCCGAAGCCGGCCGGCGCGCACAGCACGACGAGGCGGCGCGTGGTCAAGGCCGCGCCGAGCGCGCGCTCGAGCGCCGGGCGCTCGATCATCAGCGCGCCCGGGCGCGCCTGGGGCGGACAGATCTTGGTGCGGATGAACGGCATCGCGGGCGCCTCGATTGTGGCGCCCGCCCCACCGGTCGGAGGCCGGCGACCGGCGTCAGCCGAACCGCCCCTGCAGGAACCAGCCGCTGTCGACGGTGGTCAGCGGCAGGCGGCTGCGAAAGACCCAGACCAGCGCGCCCTGCTCGGTCTGGGCGATGAAGTAGTCGCGCGCCGCCAGCGTCGCCCGGTCGCTGCCTTCACCGCCTTCACCACCCTCGGCGCGGTCTGCGGCCGGGAGCCCGACATCCCACCACCCGGCCTCGATGCGCTCGGGGCCGCTGAGGAGCTGCAGCGGCCGGCCGTCGAGCAGCGGCAACGCGGCGCGTTCGGCCAGCGGCATGGGCTGCGGCAGCAGCCAGCTCGGCCGGCGCAGCGGCAACCGGGGCGTCGGCGACCCCAGCGACCTCAGCGACGTCAGCGACGTCAGCGCGCTCGCGCTGCCGCACGACGCACCCGCCCCCACCGCCGGCAGCCGCTGCGTCGCGTGCTCGGGCCGGTGGTCGGCGTGCGGCCGCAGGCCTTGCACCTGCGTGTCGCCGAGGCGGGCCCGCAGCCGCTCGAGCAGCCGCGCGAGCCCTTCCCGCTCGCCCTGACGGCTCGGGAACAGCTCGCCGTTGGGCGCCGGCGCGTGCACCAGGCGGTGGCAGCGCAGCCGCAGCTCGAGGGTCGGTGCGGCCAGCGTCACCCAGGCCAGCCGTTCGCGCAACAGCAGCGCCAGGTGGGTGGCGTCGGCCGCCGGCTCGGCGAGCTCGACCCGCAGCGTCGTCGGCGGCAGGCCCGCGCCGCGCAGACGCGGCTCGTGCTGCATCAGCAACGTGAACCCGGCGATCCGGCCGTGCTGCGCCTGAGCCCAGGCGACGAGCCGCGCCAGCAGCGCGCTGGCGCCATGCAGCACCTGAGCCGTGCTGTCCGCGCGGGCGAACAGCTCGAGCCGTTGATCGAACACCGGCGGCAGCGCGAGCGGCCGGCGCGGGTCAGGGGTGTCGCCGCGGGCACGGTCGAGATCGGCCAGCAGCGTCGCGCCGAAGCGCCGCGTGAGCCCGGCACGCGGCAGCGCGCGCAGGTCCGCCAGCCGGTGCAGGCCCATGCCCTGCAGCGCTTCCCAGTGCTCGCGACCCGGGCCGAGCAGCCACACCGGCGCCGCGTCCAGCCGCGCCTGCAGCGCGCCGAGCTCGTTCACGTGCGGACCGTCGAGCAGCGCCTCGGCGTCGCCGGCACCCGCCGCCGGCCCGGCCGCCGCCCAGCGCGCCAGCAGCGCGGCGCCGAGCGGCGTCGGCGCGGCGGCAAGCTGCAGCCGGTGCGCCAGCGGCGCCAGCGCGTCGAGCAGCCGCCGGCGCAGCCGCACGGCACCGCCGAACAGCCGCAGGCTGGCCTGCAGTTCCAGCAGCACCGTGTGGTGGCCCGCTTCGAGCGTGACCATCGGGGTGAACGCCAGCGCCGCGTGCGCCACCGCGTGCAGGGCCAGCGTGTCGCGGGCCGGGTCGGCCTGACCGAGCCGCAGCGTGGGCGCGAGCGCGAGCGCGGTGGCGCGCTTCAGCCCGGGCCGCACGCCGGCCGCGGCGGCGGCCGGGTTGACGGGGCCGATGCGGTGCTGGCCGTCGAGCAACGCGAGCGGCTGTTCGGTCTTGTCGGCCGCGTCGGCCCCGTTGGCGGGCAGCGTGGCGGCCAGTGCCTCGAGCGACAGCCGCGGCAGGTGCAGCGCCAGCCAGTGCATCCGGTGAACCCTTGCCTTGCCTGCCGACCCGCCGCGGCCGTGCCGTCATGCGAGCGATGCTTCGGCGACGGCGGTGGCCGGCACCGGCGCGCGCCCGTGGCGAGCCCGTTCGCGCGCCACGCTGCCGAGCACCGGCGGCAGCGCCAGCCGCAGTGGCGCCGCCAGCGGCGGGCCACGCCGCTTCAGCACGCGCAGCCGCAGTTCGTCCGCCGCGCCGGGCCCCAGCAGCAGCCGCAGCGGCGCCGCGCTCGGCCGGCTGCGCAGCTCGGCGGCGCGGAACAGGAACACCGGCCCCGCGTGCGACTGGGCGGCGATCTGCAGCCGGCGCAAGGTGTCGGCCCCCAGCCGCGCCGGCAGCCAGGCCAGCACGGCACCGACCTGCCCGCTGGCGAGCGCCTGTTCGATGGCCCACAGCAGATCCGCCCCCGGCAGCCGGCGCCCGACATCGCGCGGCGCACGCCCGGGCAGGCGCCGCGCAGCGGCCGCCCCGGCGCCGTTGCCCTGCACCACCAGCAGCTGCGGCAGCACGAGCCCGAGGGCGGCCAGCGCCCACGCGCAGGGCCGCGCCGGCGGGTCGAACAGCATCACGCTGTGCGGCGGGGCGCGGCCATCGGTGGCGCCGGCGCGCTGCAGCGCGGCCAGCGCCGGCGCGAGCAGCCGCCACTCACCGACCCCCGGGTGCGGCAGCAGCAGTTCGGTCAGCACGCCGGCCGGCCAGCCGCCGCCCGGCAGCACGGCGTCCAGGGCGGCAAAGCCGCTCGGCTGCACCCGGCCGTCCACTCGACCGAGCTGGCTGGCGCGCCACAAGGACGGGTGCAGCGCCTCCAGCGCCTCCCGCGCGACGGCCGGCCAGCGTGGCGCGGTTGACGCCGATGCTGCAGACGCCGATGCGGCAGACGCCGACGCAGCCGGCGCCGGGGGAAAAAGATCGGGGGAGAAAGCCACCAGAATACTGTACGTCCATACAGTTTCCGAGGCAAGCGCTGGCAGGGGTCGCTCGTCGATCCGCGGCCGGGCCGCGGGCGCTCCTTCCTTCGTCAGACCGCGCCGGCGGCCCGCAGCTCGGCAATGCCGGCGGCGTCGACGCCGAGCTCGGTCAGGATGGCATCGGTGTGCTGGCCGAGTGCCGGCACCGGGTCGAGCACCGGGTCGCCGTCGTCCCACGAACCCGGCGGCAGCAGCGCCGGCAGCGGGCCGACCGGCGAGCCCACCTCACGCCAGCGACCGCGCGCCTGCAGCTGCGGGTGTTGCCACAGCCCGGCGACGTCATTCACCTGCGCGTTGGCAATCTGCGCCCCGTCCAGCCGCTCCACCACCTGAGCGGCGCCGAGCGTCGCGAAGGCCTGCACGATGAGCGCCCGCAGCGCGTCGCGGTGCGCCAGCCGCTGCGCGTTGCCGGCGAACCGGGCGTCGTCCGCCAGTTCGGGCTGCTGCAGCACCTGGGTGCAGAAGCGCTGCCATTCGCGCTCGTTCTGCAGGCCGAGCATCACGGTGCCGCCGTCGCCGGTCGGGAACGGGCCGTAGGGCGCGATCGTCGCGTGAGCGGCCCCGGCGCGCGCCGGCGGCGGTGCGCCGTCGAACGCGTAGTACATCGGGAACCCCATCCATTCGCCCATCGCCTCGAGCATCGAGACGTCGATGCGGCGGCCGCGGCCGTCGAGCCCGCGCTGCAGCAGCGCGGCCAGGATGTTGCTGTACGCGTACATGCCGGCCGCGACGTCGGCGATCGACAGCCCTGCCTTGCTGGGTTCCGCGGCCGTGCCGGTGACCGAGACGAAACCCGATTCGCTCTGGATCAGCAGGTCGTAGGCCTTCTTGTCGCGGTACGGGCCGGGCCGCGCCGGGTCGTCGCCATAGCCCGAGATGTCGCACACGATGAGGTCCGGCCGGCGCTCCTTCAGCGCGTCGAACGAGACCCCCAGCCGCGCGGCGGCGCCGGGCGCGAGGTTCTGCACGACGACGTCGGCCCGCTCGACGATCAGCTGCGTCAGCAGCGCGACCGCGCGCGGGTGCTTCAAGTCCAGCGTCAGGCTCTGCTTGCTGCGGTTGGTCCAGACGAAGTGCGACGAGAGGCCGCGCACGCGCTGGTCGTAGCCGCGCGCGAAGTCGCCGACGCCGGGCCGTTCGACCTTGATCACGCGCGCGCCGAGGTCGGCCAGCTGGCGCGTCGCGAACGGGGCCGCGATCGCGTGTTCGAGCGTGACGACGGTGCGGCCAGCGAGCGGTCGCATGGTGCTTAGGGCCTGTTCACGCTGCGCGAAGGGCCGCGAAGGCCTGCCCGGACGGGCCAATCTAGGCACAACGCGCAGCCC
>JBDTUO010000210.1:0-5822 GCA_040007675.1 Rubrivivax sp. | reverse complement strand
AAGATGGACGACAAGCACGAGCCCCGGCGCAGCGCCGCCGAGATCGCGCTGACCGAGCTGCACGCGGGCGGCAAGTTCAACCAGAACAGCTACAAGGTCTCCGGCGGCCTGCACGGCGTCGGCGTGAGCTGCGTCAACGGCTTGTCCAAGTGGCTGCACCTGAAGGTGCGGCGCGACGGCAAGGTGCATGCGCTCGAGTTCCGGGCCGGCGTGCCGCAGGAGCGCGAGATCGTGCTGCGCGACGGCGTCGAGGTCAGCCCGATGAAGATCGTCGGCGAGACCGACAAGCGCGGCACCGAGGTGCATTTCCTGCCCGACGACCTGATCTTCAGCAACATCGACTTCCACTACGAGATCCTCAGCAAGCGGCTGCGCGAGCTGAGTTTCCTCAACAACGGGGTCAAGATCCGCCTGGTCGACGAGCGCAGCAACAAGGAAGACAACTTCGCCTTCGTCGGCGGCGTCAAGGGTTTCGTCGAATTCATCAACCAGGGCAAGAAGACGCTGCACCCGAACATCTTCCACGCCAGCGGCGACAAGGCGAGCGACCAGGGCAGCGTCATCACGGCCGAGGTCGCGATGCAGTGGAACGATGGCTACAGCGAGAACGTGCTCTGTTTCACCAACAACATCCCGCAGCGCGACGGCGGCACCCACCTGACCGGCCTGCGCGCGGCGATGACGCGCGTGATCAACAAGTACATCGACGACAACGAGCTGTCGAAGAAGGCCAAGGTCGAGGTCAGCGGCGACGACATGCGCGAAGGCCTGTGCTGCGTGCTGAGCGTCAAGGTGCCCGAGCCGAAGTTCAGCAGCCAGACCAAGGACAAGCTCGTCAGCTCCGAAGTGCGTGGCCCGGTCGAGGACGTGGTCAGCAAGGCACTGACCGACTACCTGCTCGAGAATCCGACCGACGCCAAGATCATCTGCGGCAAGATCGTCGACGCTGCGCGCGCCCGCGAAGCCGCCCGCAAGGCGCGCGAGATGACGCGCCGCAAGGGAGTGCTCGACGGCCTGGGGCTGCCCGGCAAGCTGGCGGACTGCCAGGAGAAGGACCCGGCGCTGTGCGAGATCTACATCGTCGAGGGTGACAGCGCCGGCGGCAGCGCCAAGCAGGGGCGCGACCGCAAGTTCCAGGCGATCCTGCCGTTGCGCGGCAAGATCCTCAACGTCGAGCGCGCCCGCTACGAGAAGCTGCTGACCAGCAACGAGATCCTGACGCTGATCACCGCGCTCGGCACCGGCATCGGCAAGGGCATGGGCGGAGACGACTTCAACCCCGACAAGCTGCGCTACCACCGCATCATCATCATGACCGACGCCGACGTCGACGGCGCCCACATCCGCACGCTGCTGCTGACCTTTTTCTACCGCCAGATGCCAGAACTGGTGGAGCGCGGCCACATCTACATCGCGCAGCCGCCGCTGTACAAGGTCAAGCACGGCAAGCAGGAGCAATACCTGAAGGATGGCCACGAACTCGACGCCTACCTGATGCGTGTCGCGCTCGACGGCGCCAGCGTCGAGCCCGGCCCGGGCCAGCCGGTCATCAGCGGCGACGCGCTGGAGGCACTCGCACGCAAGGACCTGGTCGCCAGCAACGTCGTCACGCGGCTGACCAACTGGATGGACCCCGAGGCGCTGCGCGCCATCGCCGATGGCCTGACGCTGGACCTCGACAGCGCGGAGCGCGCCGAGGCGAGTGCGGTGGGCATGCAGCAGGCGCTGCACGACGCCGAGGTGGCCGCGGAGTTCGATGCCCGCACCGACAAGCACCTGCTGCGCATCAGCCGGCGCCACCACGGCAACGTCAAGAGCAGCGTCATCACGCAGGACTTCGTGCACGGTGCGGACTACGAAGCACTGAGCGCGGCCGGCCTGACCTTCAAGGGCCTGCTCGGTGCCGATGCCGTCGTGCGGCGCGGCGAAGGGGAGCGCCAGAAGGAACAGAAGGTCGCCGACTTCCGCGGCGCGATGGCCTGGCTGATGGCGCAGGCCGAATCCAGCGTCGGCCGCCAGCGCTACAAGGGCCTGGGCGAGATGAACCCCAGCCAGCTCTGGGAAACGACGATGGACCCCACCGTGCGCCGCCTGTTGAAGGTGCAGATCGACGACGCGATCGAGGCCGACCGCGTGTTCACGATGCTGATGGGCGACGAGGTGGAGCCGCGGCGAGAGTTCATCGAGGCCAACGCGTTGCGGGCGGCGAATATCGACGTCTGAAGCCGGTGCGTGGCGAGGTTTCCGCCCCGCCGCACTCTGCGACAACAATCAAGGCAGGTGACGGCCCGGGCCCGGTCGACGCCGTCCACCCGGCCCTGCACCAGGCGGCCCTGTCAGCGAGTCGACCCCCGTTGCGGTCGCCCCACCCGCGCCCCCACAATGCCTGTGCCTTCTGGCCGCAACCACAAGAGGAGCCTGACCATGCGACACATCCGCGCGCTTCTGGCGCTCAGTACGCTCGCCTGCGCCGCCGCCACGGCGTTCGCGCAGACCACGCCGCCGCCCGAGCCCGAACCCGGCTGGGCCAAGGGCCGGCCGAAGACCGAGACGGCGATGAAGATGGCGCCGGTGCCGGCCTTCCCGATTCCGACGGCGGCCGACCAGCTGCCGACCAAGAAGTTCAAGCTGCCTCCTGGCTTCAAGGTCGAGACCTGGGCCTCGGGCGTGCTCGATGCCCGCGAGATGCGCCAGGGCGCCAAGGGCAACATCTTCGTGAGCACGCTGTTCGTCGGCAACAAGGTCTACGTGCTGCCCGAGAAGGCGACCGACGGCAAGCGCGTGCCGAAAGTGCTGCTCGACAAGGTCGAGCAAGCCACCGGCATCGAGTTCAACAAGGGCTCGCTGTTCTTCGCCACGAACAAGAAGATCGTCCGCTACGACAACATCGAGGACAAGCTCGACAACCCCGGCGAGCCGGTGGTGCTGAACGACAAGCTGCCCGGCGGCAGCGACCACAGCTGGAAGTTCCTGCGCGTCCACAACGACAAGCTCTACTACCCGATCGGCGCGCCCTGCAACATCTGCGACCCGGGCGAGTACGCGAAGATCTACCGCATGAACTTCGACGGCTCTGGCGTGGAGACGATCGCTTCCGGCGTTCGCAACACGGTCGGCTTCGACTTCGACCCGAAGACCGGCAACCTCTGGTTCACCGACAACGGCCGCGACTGGCTCAGCGAAGAGTTTCCGAACGACGAGCTGAACCAGGTCACACAGCCCGGCAAGCAGCACTTCGGCTTCCCGTACTGCCACCAGGGCAACCTCCCCGACCCCGAGTTCGGTTGGGGCAAGTCGTGTGACGACTACCAGAAGCCGGCCGCGCTGCTCGGGCCTCACGCCGGTTCGCTCGGCCTGAAGTTCTACACCGGCAAGATGTTCCCGGCGAAGTACCAGGGCGCGATGTTCATCGCCCGCCACGGCCCGTGGAACCGCACCAAGAAGTACGCCGACGTGATGGTCGCGTGGCCGGACGGCAAGGGCGGCGCGAAGGTCGAGCCGTTCATGACCGGGTTCGTCGAGAACAACGGCTACCTCGGCCGGCCGGTCGACTTCCTGGTGATGAAGGATGGCTCGCTGCTGGTCAGTGACGACCACGCCGGCGCGATCTACCGGATCAGCTACGGCGGCAAGTGAAGGCCTCGCGACCGGGCGCCGGGCTGCGGGCCGGCGTCGCCGCGCTGGCGCTGGGGGTGGGCGTGATGCCTGTGCTCGCGCAGTCCCTCCCCAAACCCGCGCGCGCGGCGTCGAGCGCCGCCGCAGCCGCCGCGCCGGCCAGCGCGCCAGCCAGCAGCGCTGCAGCGTCAGCGTATGGGCAGCGCTTCGCTACCGTCTGCGCCGCCTGCCATGGCGCCAATGGCCGCAGCGGCACGCCGCTGACGCCGGTGCTGGCCGGGCAGCCGTCGCTGTACACGATCACGCAGCTGTTCCTGTTCCGCGAGGGACGGCGCGGCGACGCCGGAATGACTGCGATCGCAAAGACGCTGAACGACGACGACCTGCGCGGCTTCTCTTCGTTCGTCGGCACGCTGGCGCCGGTTCCCGCACCTGCACCCGACACGCCGCCCGACACTGCGCGGATGGCCGCCGGTCGGAAGCTGGCCCAGGAGCACAAGTGCGTGTTCTGCCACGGGGCCGACTTCGCCGGCGGCCAGCAGGTGCCGCGCATCGGGGGCCAGCACGAGGCCTACCTCAAGGCGAGCCTGCACGGGTTCAAGGACGGCACCCGGCCGGGCTACACGCGCGCGATGACCGAGGCGCTGAACCAGGTTCCTCCTGCCGACCTCGACGTGCTCGCTTACTTCCTGGCGCGGGTTCCGGTGGCGCTCTCCGCCGGCGCCAGTAAATAGGCCTGCGGCGGAGGCACGCGGATCGGGCGCGGACGGTCGTCAATGCCCCTGACGTCATCGGGGGCAGACTAACAGCGTTAGGATTTGAACCTAACAACGTTAGGCTGTGTCATGACACGCGACGCTCTCATTCGTGCCTGTGCCGACCTCATTGCCGAGGAGGGAATCGCCGCCCTGTCACTGCGCAAGGTCGCCGACCGGGTCGGCATCAAGGCGCCTTCGATCTACGCGCACTTCAGCAGCAGGGAGGCGCTCCTGGCCGAGGCCGGCCGCCACGCCAGCGCCGCACTCGGGGAGTTCTTGCGGCGTGATTGCGAGGGCGATGATCCGCGCGACCGCCTGCGCTCCACCGCAATGGCTTACCTGCGCTTCGCCGAGGTCCACCCGTCGCTCTTTGCGCTGTTCTTCATGGAGCTGCCAAGCGTACGACGCAGCCTGGACGACCTGCCGGCCGCGACGTCACCCTACGGCTTTCTGGTCGACCGGGTCAGCGACTACCTGGGCGGCCAGCGCAAGGAGGTCGAAATCCTCGCCTTCGGCATCTGGTCACTGGTGCACGGTGCCGCCGTGCTCCGGCAGACGCACCTGCGTGACTTTTCGGGCCCCATCGTGGAGGGCACGCAAGACAACCTCGAGCGGCTGCTGGAAGGCTGGCGTCCGGCCTCGACGGCGATGCGTGCGGCGCACCCCGGCAGGAAATCGCGAGTCCCGCATGAATAGGAACGCCCACGCAGTGCTGGCACTGTTGTCGATCGCCGTGGCGGCCTATGCCATCGCAGCGTATGCGCTGTTGCCGCTCGGCGCGGTGTTGCACCCGGACCTCCGATCGTCGTTCGCGGCACACCGTCATGCGGTGATCTACCTCCATGTCTTCGGTGCCGCGGTGGCGCTGCTGCTGGGTCCGATTCAGTTCTGGACTCGATGGCGGGTGCGCTGGCCCGCGCTGCACCGCTGGCTCGGCAGCACCTACCTGGCCCTGGGTGTGGGCGTCGGTGGGTTGAGCGGGCTTGTCCTTGCCCTCGACGCCTTCGGCGGCGCGTGGTCGCGTGCCGGGTTCGGCGCTCTGGCCGTGCTGTGGATCGCCACCGGCGCGATGGCCCTGCAGCGCATCCTGCAGGGTGATGTGCAGGGGCACCGGCGCTGGATGGTGCGCAACTTCGCGCTGGCGTTCGCGGCGGTGACGCTGCGTTTGTACCTGCCGGCAGGCCTCGTCAGCGGCCTGAGCCTTCAAGCCGCCTACCCCATCGTCGCGTGGTTGTGCTGGGTGCCGAATCTCGTGGTGGCCGAGTGCCTGATCCATCGAGCCACGCTCACATCGACGGCGACGCAGCGCGTGCCCACCTCGAGCTTCTCGACGGGTTGCGAAGCGCCGGCGCGATGCAGTCGGGCGACGTCGGCCGGCGTTTCCCCTGCGCCGCCCGCGCGATATCGCGCTGTATAGTGCCGCCGGATGTTCGCAGTCAACTTCCGCTT
>JBDTUO010000209.1:0-5833 GCA_040007675.1 Rubrivivax sp. | reverse complement strand
GGATCTTCTGCAGCGGCGTGACGATCAACAGCTGCAGGTTGAGCTGCTGGAACAGGCGCAGCCCGTACTGCGCCGACTCGTCCGACCCGCGCCCAAACGCTTCATCGATAACGACGAAGCGGAACGAACGCGAACGCACGGCGCCCCACTCCAGCCCGAACTGGTAGGCCAGGCTCGCAGCCAGCACGGTGTAGGCCAGCTTCTCCTTCTGGCCGCCCGACTTGCCGCCCGAGTCCGAGTAGTGCTCGTGCTCGGCGCCGTCGGCACGCCAGCGTTCGCTGGCCGAGAACAGGAACCAGTTGCGCACGTCGGTGACCTTGGCGGTCCAGCGCCGGTCGGCATCCGACAATCCTTCACGGCCCCGGAAGCGGTCGATGATGGCCTTGACCTGCAGGAACTTGGCTTCCGAATACTGTTCGTCCGCCGAGCCCGTCATCGCACCCTCGGTGCACGCTCTCAGATCCTGCTGGAAATCGCGGATCTCGGCGTCCGGGCTGGGCAGCGCCACCAGCTTGATGAAGCGGCCGGGGTTGTAGTCGATGGCTTGGAGCGACTGGTTGATGAAGTCGACGCGCTCCTTGATCGTCTCCCGCTCGCGGGCGAGCTGGGCGTTGAAGTTGGCGATCTCGTTGATGGTGTTGACGTTGAGCAGTTCCTTGAAGCGCGCCTCGAACCGCGGCAGGTCGTCGCTCTTCAGGCCGCTGAGCATCCGCTCGTACTCCGGCAGCGCCGCCAGGCTGACGTCCATCTCGACGGTCTCGGCCTTGAACTCGTCCTTTAAGGTGGCCATTGCCTTGATGATCTTTTCGCTCAGCCGTTTGAGCCTTTGGTCCTCGGCATCGATGCGTTCCTGCAGCCACTTGCGCACCTCCTGCTCGCGGTTGTCGCAGGACTCGACCGACAGCTGATGCTCTCCCAGCGCTTGCGAGCGCCAGCCATCCAGGTGCTCGATCTGCACCTCGGTCAACGGCGCGTCCTGCCAAACGCTGCCGGCCTGATCCCGCGTCGCCTGCGCAACCTCTCGCTTGTTCCTGACCTCGCCCTGCTTGCCCAACGTGTCGCGCCACTTGACGTCCAGTTCGCCAAGCCGATCCTGCACGGCCTTGAGCTGACGCCCCAGCTCTTGCAGAGTGTCGGATGCGGCTTCCAGCCTCGCGCGCTCCTCGGTGAGTGCGGCAATCTGGCGTGCCGGGCTCATCCAGTCGATGTCCGCGAAGCGCGTGAACTCTTCCAGCTTGCTAAGTGCATCCAGCCGGCTCCGCAGTTCGTTGCGCGCCTGCTGGATCTCGCCGATGCGCTGCCCCAGCGTGGCCAGCTTTGCCTCCAGACGCTCCCGCTGGTCCCGCAAGGCGCGCAGCTTGTCGGCGTTACTCCAGCCGAGCACGTAGCGGCCACGGTCGTCGATGCGGCTGCGGTCGTCCTTCTCGTGGCGTCCGCTCGGGTCCTTGATCTGACCGGCACGAGTGATGGCGCGCGCCTCGCGGCGGAACTGTTCGCCGGTGTCGCAGCAGGCCACATCGAAGCGCTGGCGAAGCTCCTGTTCCAGCCACTCATAGTGCGGCGAATCCGGCTTGATGACGAGCTTGCGCACCAGCGACTGCGGATGCAGAGCGGCGCCCTGCGCCGCCTTTCGCGTACGCACATGGAAGTACACCAGCCGAGCATTCAAATGCTGCCGGTCCACCCAGTCCGCCACGGCCTTGTAGTACGCGTCCGGGACCAGCAGCGCGAGGCCGAAGCCACGCAGCAACCGTTCGGCGGCGCCTTCCCAGTCGCGCTCGTCGTCGCGCACCTGGATGAGCTCGCCGGCAAAGGGCAGTTCGTCCTCACCCTGACCTTGACCGATCCCCAGCGCCGCGCACAGCGCGTCGCGGATGCGGACCTGGGCGGCGTCGATGTTGCTCTTGCGCCGCTGGAGACTGTCGATCTCGTCGGACAACGCGGTGTGCTCTTCACGACCCTTGCGGAAGGCAAAGTCCTCCTCGCGCTCGCGGTTGTCCAGCTCGGCAATGCGTTCGCGCAAGCCCTCGGCACGCTGGGCAATGCTCTGCTGCAGGGCGAGGAAGCCGGCTTCATCGGCCGGCACCGCCTCATCGATTCGCTTCAGCAGCTCTTGGAAGCGGCCAGACTTCTTCTGGCGTTGTTCCTTGTCCTGTTCCAGACGGCGAATCTCCGCCGCCAACTCCTCCAGGCGGTCACCGCCGTTGTCCCGCAGGGCCCGCTCCAGACGGCCGACTTCGATGCGCTCGGTCTCACGCTGCGCATCCAGGCGGTCGATCTGCGCATCGAGCCGGGCAGCATCCTCCGCCAGCAAGTCGAGTCGGCGCGCCAGCAGCTCACCCTTGAGACGGGCGAAGTAGGGTCGTAGTTGGTCGCGCGCATCCCGCCAGCCCTGGATCTCGGCCACCAGCGCCTGGTGGCGCTCACCGTCCTCGACCAGGGGTGTCAGCAAGTTCACCTGCCGCTTGGCCTTGAGCACCGCCTGATGCGCGCGATCCAGGTCATCGAAGTGGCGGATCAGGGCCTCGATACGGCTGCCGACATCGAAGGGCTCCAGCATGTGGCTGCGCACGAAGTCGGTGAGGTTGCCCACCGACTTCATCGAGACGGTCTGGTGGAACAGCTCCAATGCCTGCTCGTGCTCGATGCCGAAGCGTCGGCGAAACCAGGCCCCATAGGGCGGGAAGCTGTCGAACAGCTCGCAGCCTGCGCCGCGCAGCTTCTTGCGCAGGGCGCTGATATCGCTGCCGAAGCCGCTGAAGTCGCCGGTGATGGTCAGTGCCCGCTCGGCCGCCACGAACAAGCGTGCGGGCGCGCCCTGCGGGTCCTTCAGCCAGAAGACCTGGGCCAGCGTCACCGCCTGGTCATAGCCCTCGTTGCGGAAGACGCCGAGGATGACCGAGTAGCTCGACGCATCGCGCAGCGCCACGGGCCGGGCACTGCCCGTGACCTCGTTGCGCTCGCTCTTGTAGTGGCCCAGCACATAGGAGCGCAAGGACCGCTCGCGCGCATCCGCCCCGGCGGCCTTGTTGTAGGCCACGCGATGCGCTGGCACCAGCAAGGTCGTGATGGCATCGACCAGCGTGGACTTGCCCGAACCGATGTCGCCGGTGAGCAGGCCGTTGCGGCCGTCGAGCTCGTAGCGCCAGACCCGCTTGTCGAAGGTGCCCCAGTTCAGCACTTCAAGCCGCTGCAGCCGAAAGCCCACCCGGCTGTCGTCGGCCACGAAGTCCAGGCCGAGCGTCGGCGCCTCAAGCATCGGCCGCCCCCTTGCTTCCGACCCTGTCGCTCGATTCAGCAGCTGCCGCGGACAGCGCCGTGCGGTAGACCTCCAGCCGCGCATCGAACTCCGCCAGCCACTGCGCGTCGACAAAGGCCTTCAGGATGCGCCGCACCTCGTAGTGGCCTCTGTCCTGCCCACTGCCGGCGGCGGGTTTGAGCCGGCGCAGAAAGCCCAGATCGACCACCTTGGAAATCGTCGCATCCACCTGGTCGACGAGCCTTGCCTCATTGGTGCCATCGGGCAGGAATACCCGCATCAGCTCGGCGATCTCGTCACGCGAGAGCACCAGCCGCGTATCGCCGCCACTGGCGTCGAACTCGGCCATGCGCTTGCGCAGGAGCGCCAGCATCAGGCTGACCGGGTAGGACAGCGGCCGGCGTGCGACGAGCCTTGGCACGCGCGGCGCCGCCTCGGACTCGTCAGGGTCCGGGCGGCTCTTCAGGAAGGCGTGGCCCTCGGCCTCGTCCAGCACCAGATCGAGCAGCAGCACGGCAGCCTGTTCCCTCACCCGCGCCTGCAGGCGCAGCAGGCTCGCCCACAGCCGCTCATCGTCGTCTCGGTAGAGCACGCCCTTGAGCAGTTGCACCATCAGCTGCGACAGCTCGGGCACTGCGGGCAGGGCGCTGGGCGGGGTCTCGACCGGATCGTTCGCGTTCAGCGTGTCGTTCATGTCTTCTCTCCCTGGCCGCGCGAGCCTTCAGCGCGTGAAGATCACGCGGGGCAGGCGAGCTTCGCGCGTCACCGCATCGCCCGCTGCGCTGCGAGCGTCCCAGCGGATGGGCTCTTCCACGGCTTCATCGACGAGTGCGCGCAAGCCGTCGAGTGCGCCGCTGCCATCGCCCGCGTGGGCCAGCTCCAGATAAGCCACCAGTTCGGCCAGGCCCTGGTGCAAGGGCTCGGCCTCCAGCAACTCGCGCAGCGTGATCTGAGCTTGGTGGCGCAATGCACGGTGGACGGCCGAGCGCAGGCGCGCCTTGTCCACGACGATCTGGTCGAACAAGCGCGCCGTGTCGATGTCGTCCTCACCGGCCACCAGCGCCAGATCGGCCAGGCGCGGCTTCACGCTCGGCATGAACAGGGGCCGCTCCAGCGGCAGTTCGATGTCTGCGCCCATGGCGTCGATGTGCATCACCGTGCCGGTGGGCGTGGCCTCGCGGATGCCGAGCGCCTTGCTCTCGATGCCGTGCAGCAGGTCCAGGATGCGGCGGTTTTCCAGAAAGGCCCGGTCGTCCAGGAAGCGGCGCAGCTGCTGCGACAGCTGGGCCACGGTGCGCTGCGTGTGCTCGCCGGCTTCCAGCCAGTCGTGGTGCACACGGCGGGTGCGCGGCTCGGGCTTGAGCGCCGCGACGGCGGGCAGTGCCAGCACCTGGTCCAGTCGCTCGGAGAGTTCCTCCTGCCGCCGGCTGGACATCAGGAAGTCCCAGAAGGCGCGGAAGCTGCGGCCTTGGTCGGAATCGCCGATGGCATCGCGCTCGCCCATGATCTCGTCGAGCAGCGCACCCTTGGCGCCTTCCCACAGTGCGATCTTCTCGCGCACCTTGCGGTCGAGCAGGCGGAAGTTGTGTTCCACCTCGCGGAAGTCGGCCAACAGTTCGCGCGCCAGTTGCTGGAACTGCTGAAAGCGGTCTTTGACCGCCGTATCGTCCAGCAGCGGCACGTCGCCGGCCAGCACGCGGGCGATCTCGGCGTCCAGCTCGTCGCGCTTCTTGCGCAGGTCGTCCACTCGCTTGATCGGGTCGGCCTCGGTGCCGGCGCTGATCTGCTCCAGCAGCGCAAATAGCGTCAGCAAGCGCGACTCGGTGCCCACGAACGGCCGCTCGGTCAGCGACAGCAGCCAGGCGATGGCCTTCTCGGTGGCCGGCGTCAGGTCGAACTGCGCTTCGTCCGTGCCCGGCTTGTAGAACTTGCGCAGCCAGCCCTTGTCGGGCCCGGCCCAGTCGTTCAGATACTCGGGCGCCGCCTTGGGGTAGGCGTCGGGACCGATCTGCTCGCGCAGGGCGAACAACTCATCGTCCAGCGCCTCGGCGAGATCCGCCTCGCTCATCACCCGCACGTTGGGCACCACGAACACCCGGTGCAGAAAGCTCGCCACCAGCGGCGCGTGCGGCGAGGCCAGCAGGCGGCAGGCGGGGTGGCGGTCGCGCAGGGTGGCGAGGGTGGCGTGATCCACAGTGTCGAACTCGCGGGCTTACCTCTGTGGAAGTGGCGGATGGGGCAGCTTCTCCTCAATCCACTCCCAACGCTTGTCCTTGACCATCACGAATCGGCAGCGCCCCTCGGACAGGTTCGCCCACAGGCCACCGATCAACCGGTCATCCTCCGCGCCAGCCCATCGATCCGCGCCCTTGTATTCGACCGCCAGGATCGGGCCGGCCTGGTCTGCGGTGGCGGGCAGCTGACACAGGAAGTCCGGGTAGAAGCGACCATCGACCTTCTGCAGGAAGAACGAACTGCCTTCGCGCCGAACGAGGTTGCGCACCCAGAACTGGATGCGCCCCTGCTGCGCCTGAATGTCCAGCCAGCAGGCGCACTCGAACTCTTCCTTGCTGT
>JBDTUO010000208.1:0-5864 GCA_040007675.1 Rubrivivax sp. | reverse complement strand
GCCAGGATGGCGCTGCCGTAGCCGCCCAGCGCGAAGAAGCCGGCGTGGCCCAGGCTGATCTGCCCGGCATAGCCGATCAGCAGGTTCAGGCCGACACAGACGGTGGCGTTCAGCGCCACCAGGATCGCGATGTCGTAGAGGTAGTCGTTGCTCAGCGCCAGCGGCAGCAGCACGACGACGCCCGCCAGCAGCAGCAGGCCGCCGCTGCGCGGCCTTGCCCACCAGCGCGACGCTGGCCTTGCCAGTGCCTCAGACACGCTCGCTGCCACGTCCACCGAAGAGCCCTCCGGGGATCAGGAACAGCACGCCCAGGATGACGATGAAGGCGATTGCATCCTTGTAGGCCGAGGACACGAAGCCTGCGCCCAGACCCTCGAGCAAACCCAGCAACACGCCGCCGAGCACGGCGCCGGCGAAGCTGCCCAGGCCCCCGAGCATGGCCGCGGCAAAGCCTTTCAGCCCGAGCATGATGCCGGTGTCATAGGAGGTGAAGGCGATCGGCGCGATGAGCACGCCCCCCAACGCGCCCAAGCCGGCGGCGAGGCCGAAACTCGCGAACAGCACGCCGCGCGTGTTGATGCCCACCAGTTGCGCCGCGATGCGGTTGTAGGAGGTCGCGCGCATCGCCTTGCCGAGCAGCGTGCGCCCGTAGAAGAGGCTCAGCGCGACCACGGCCAGTGCGGCGCCGCCCATCACCCACAGGCTTTGCGGCAGCAGCGTAGCGCCCAGCCATTCGATCGGTCGCTCGCTGGAAAACGCCGGCAGCCGGTGCACGCCCTTGCCCCACAGCAACTGCGCCAGCCCACGCAGGAACAGCGCCACGCCGATGGTGATGATGATCAGCGTCACCGTGCCGGCGTGCCGCGCCGGCTCGACGGCGAGCTTTTCGATGATCAGCGAAACCACGACCGCGCACAACACGGCCAGCACCAGCGCCAGCCACAGCGGCAGGCCTAGCGCCAGCAGCGTCACCGACGCCATGCCACCGATCATCACGAACTCGCCCTGCGCGAAGTTGATCGCGCCGCTGGCGTTGTAGATGATGGAGAAGCCCAGCGCGACGAGTGCGTAGATCGCCCCGGCGGTCAGCCCGCTGGCAATGAACTGGAGCCAGGAGCCGGCCATGGCGTGCGGTCCATCGGCCCCTACTTCACCAAGGTCCAGTCACCGTTGCGCACCTCGAGCATGCGAAACGCGCTCAGGTCCAGCCCCATGTGATCGGTGGCCGACATGTTGACCACCCCGCCGGTGCCGACATAGCCCTTGGTGGCCTCGAGCGCATCGCGCACCTTGGCCTTGTCGGTCGAGCCGGCGGCCTTGATCGCGCCGACGACCAGCATCAACCCGTCGTAGGCGTGGCCGCCGAAGGTCGAGACTTCGGCGTTGTACTTGTCCGAGAAGGCCTTGGTGTAGCCCACGACAACGGGCTTCTGCGGGTCGCCTGCGGGCAACTGGTCGGCGACCAGCAGCGCCGCTGCGGGCAGCCGCACGCCGTCGGCGGCCGGTCCGGACAGCTTGATGTACTCCTTGGAAGCCACGCCATGCGACTGGTACAGCGGCATCGTCAGGCCCACCTGGCGGAAGTTGCGCGTGACGATCGCCGGGCCCTGGCCGAAGCCGGCGTTGAGCACGGCCTGCGCGCCGCTGCCCTTGATCTTGGTGAGCTGCGCAGTCATGTCGGTGTCGGTGGCACCGTAGGTCTCGTCGGACACGAACTCGATGCCGTACTTGGGTGCCGCCTTCAGGCATTGGCCGCGCATCGACTTGTCGAAGCCGCCGCTGCCGGAGATCAAGGCCACCTTGGTCAGGTTGCGCGCCTTCATGTCGACGAAGATCTTCTCGCAGGCCATCAGGTCGGTGTGCGGGGTCTTGAAGACCCATTTCTTCACCGGATCGACGATCACCAGCGCTCCAGCCAGCGAGACGAACGGCACGCCCGCCTGCTCCATCAAGGGCACGGCCGCCATCGTCGCGCCGGTGGTGCTGCCGCCGACGACGACGTCGACCTTGTCCTGCTCGAGCAGGCGCTTGACGAAGGTGCGCGCCTTCTCGGCATCACCGACGTCGTCGTACGAAATGAGCTGGAGCTTGCGGCCGAGCAAGCCGCCTTCGGCATTGATGCGATCGACGTAGAGCTCGAGCGTCTTCAGCTCCGGGTCGCCGAGGAAGGCGGCCGGACCGGTGACGGACAGGAAGGTGCCGATGCGGATCGGCTCCTGTGCCCAGGCGCTCGAGGACAGCAGCATGGCCCCGGCCAGCACCGGGAATCCGCGGCGGCACAGTGCACGCATCGATGCGATCAATTTCATTGCGGGTCTCCTTCTTCGCTGCCCAGGCCGCCGTGGCACCCCGGGAAGTCTGCGAATCGTCGAGGAAAGCCCCGGTGGGGCCGGGGTGCGGATGCAAACCGTCTGCCGATGCACAGCAGAGGCTGGCGCGTGGCTTGTGGTTGACCTTGGTTCGTGAATAATTCTGGTACCGTAATGCCGATATAGGTTTGATCCAGTTCAAGAAATGAACAAGCCCATCGCCGCCCCGAGCCCCGCCCGCAGGCGAGGCGCCTCGAGCCCGAGGGAAATCCCTGCCGCGAATGCGTTGGAGGTCCGCCCGGTGCGCCGAGCCGACCTGGACCGCGTCATCGATCTCGATGCCACCGTGACCGGGCTGGAGAAGCGCAAGTACTGGTTGTCGGTGTACCGCCGCTATGGCAGCGGCGAACGCGAGGACCAGCAGTTTCTGGTCGCGCTGTCGCGCGGCCGTGTCGTCGGCTTCGTCATCGGCGAGGTGCGCGACTGGGAGTTCGGCTCGCCGCCATGCGGCTGGGTGTTCGCCATCGACGTGGACCCGCAGGCACGCGAGTCCGGCGTGGGCACTCAGCTTCTGCAGGCCATCAGCGCGGGCTTCATGCGCATCGGTGTGCGCAAGCTGCGCACCATCGTGGCACTGGAGAACACGCCGATCCTCTCCTTCTTCCGCAGCCAAGGCATGATGTCGGGCCCGCTGATCGCCCTGGAGATGGACCTTGAGCCCTGAGCGCCCTCACGCCAGCGCGCCGCCCCGGGTGCGGCGATGAGACTGCAGAAGAACACGTCGCTGGCGCTGTACAGCGTGCTCGAGTTCGCCCGCACGCCCGAACGGCATATTGCCGCGGCCGATATCGCCGACAAGTACGGCATCTCGGCGCACCACCTGGCCAAGGTGCTGGCCGAGCTGGCCCGATCGGGCATCCTGGCCTCCGTGCGCGGTGCCGGTGGCGGCTACCGCTTCATCGGCAACGCCAAACGCCTGACGCTGATGGACATCATCCAGCGGTTCGAGGAGTTCGGCGACCCGGCGTCGATGCGGCGTGCGGTCAACGGTGCGACACCGGTGGAGAGCGGGTTGAGCGCCGTCCTGTCCGAGATCGACGAGAACGCGAAAGCGACCTTCCGATCGATCACCCTGACCACGATGATGCGACTGATCGACCGCCAGCAAGGCCACGTCGCGACGGCGACGGCGCCGCTGGCCGCCCCACCGGACGGGCGTGCGCCGGCCCACGGGCCCAGACGAAGGAGCCGCGCCGCGCAATGAGGACCGGGCCGCACACCGATCGGGCGCAGACGCTGGGCGAGGAGATCGCCAATGCATCGAGCCACGGGCTGGGCTGCCTGCTGGCGCTGGCGAGCCTGCCGATCCTGGTCCACCACGCGGCGCGCGACGGCGGCGCGGCCAACGTGGTCGCGGCCAGCCTCTTCGCGAGCACGATGATCCTGCTGTACCTGGTGTCGACCGTTTATCACGCGCTGCCGGCCGGGCGCGCCAAGGCCTGGTTCAACCGCCTCGACCACGCCACCATCTACGTCTTCATCGCCGGCAGCTACGCGCCCTTCACGCTGGGCGTGCTGCGCGGTGGCTGGGGCTGGACGCTGTTCGGCATCGTCTGGGGCCTGGCCGCGGCAGGGGTTGCCGCCAAGCTGTTCAGCCGCCTGCGCCACCCCTTGTGGTCCACCGGACTCTACGTGGCGATGGGCTGGGTGGTGCTGGTGGCCGTCGTGCCGCTGTACGAGCGCATGTCCGCTGCCGGGCTGACCTGGCTCGTGCTCGGCGGCGTTTTCTACACCGCCGGGGCCGCGGTTTTCCTGCTCGATTCACGCCTGCGCTACGCGCATTTCGTCTGGCATCTGCTGGTGATCGGCGGCAGCACCTGCCACTTCTTCGCCGCGCTGTGGTACGCGATGTAGGCGGGTCAGCCGGTCGTGCCGCGGCGCAGCTCGAAGTGTGGCAACACACTGCGAAGCAGGTGCAGCGTCGCGGCCGGTGGATAGTCGGCACCCGGCGCGGCGGCATGCGCCCACGCGCCCGCCGGGCGGCTGACCTGCAGCGCATAGCGCTCGACGCCGAAGGCCGCCAGTTCGTGTGCGATGGCCTCGAGCGCAGCGCCATCGAGCAGCGCCGGGTGCGCGGTGGTGCGGCATTCGAAGGCGACGCCGCTGGCGCACAGCGCTGCCAGCGACTCGCGCACCGCGCTCGCGCCGTTCCTGCCGCTGCCGCGCACGCCGCTGATGCGTGCATGCAGCGCGCCATCCGCCAGTGGCGCCTTGATGTCCAGGCCCACCCAGTCCAGCCTCGGCAGCAACGCGCGCAGCCGGTGCGGCAGCATGCCTGCCGTGTGCAGGCCGACGCGAAAACCCAGCGCGCGCACCTGGTCGACGGCCTGCGGCAACGCCGCGTCGGCGGTCGGCTCGCCGCCGCTGAAGACGACCGCGTCGAGCAGACCGCGCCGGTGGTCCAGCCAGTCGAGCAGTTCGGGCCAGTCCGGTGCCGCTGCCGGTTGCGGCAATCGACGCGGCTGCAGCTGCGGGTTGTGGCAATACAGGCAGCGCCAGGGGCAGCCCTGCACGAATACCACCGCCGACAGCGCGCCGGGATAGTCGATGCTGGTGAAGGGCTGTACGCCGCCGACGCGAAGCGCGGCGCTCGCCGCCGTCACCGCGCCGCTGGTGCCAGCGCAGCCCGGCCTTCGTCGAAGTGACGGCGCTCGGCGAACTCGCCCTTCTTGCCGGTATTGAACGATGCCACCGGCCGGTGGTAACCCATCACGCGCGTCCACACCTCGCAGCGTTGGCGTTCGTCGTCGCTCAGCGTGATGGTCGTCGCGGTCTGTGGTTCGGGGCTCAGCAGGTCATTCATCGGAGGGTCTCCTCGTCGGGTGGGACAGGGGTGGGAAAGGGGTGGATGCGCGGTGGTGCTCACGCCGGGTCGAGCTGACGGCGCTTCTTCGCCAGCCGCTCCTCGTCGCAGGTCGGACAGAACTCCTGATGCCCGGCCAGGTAGCCGTGTGTCGGACAGATCGAGAAGGTCGGCGTGATGGTGATGTAGGGCATGCGAAAGCGCGTCAACGCGCGCCGCACCAGCTCGCGGCAGGCGCCCGCGCTGGACAGGGTTTCGCTCATGTACAGGTGCAGCACCGTGCCCCCGGTGTACTTGCGCTGCAGCGGTTCCTGCCGCGCCAGGGCCTCGAAGGGGTCGTCGGTGAACCCGACCGGCAGTTGCGACGAGTTGGTGTAGTACGGCTGCTCCACCGTGCCGGCCTGCAGGATCGCGGGAAAGCGCTTCCTGTCTTCCTTGGCGAAGCGGTAGGTCGTGCCTTCGGCGGGGGTGGCCTCCAGGTTGTACAGATGCCCGGTGGCCTCCTGGAACTCCACCATGCGCTCGCGCACGTGGTCCAGCAGGCGCAGCGCAAAGGCGTGGCCCCAGGGCGTGGTGATGTCCTCGCGGTCGGCGCTGAAGTTGCGGATCATCTCGTTCAGGCCGTTCACGCCCAGGGTCGAGAAGTGGTTGCGCAGCGTGCCCAGGTAGCGCCGGGTGTAGGGGAACAGGCC
>JBDTUO010000207.1:0-5876 GCA_040007675.1 Rubrivivax sp. | reverse complement strand
AAGAACGGGCAGCCTATGCGGCCCGCAAACGGGGGGCTCCTAGTGCAAACCCGAAGGAACCCCCGTTCTGAGTGGCGGCGAGGGTGTACCCGGGCGCGGGGACTGAGGGGCGCCGGCGATGCGACGCCGGGTCGATGCGGCACGCAGACGGCGCGCGCCGAGATCGCCTGTGGCGGCGCCGCGACAGCCTTCGGCGGGCCGGCCCGTATGGACCGCGAGGAACGCCTCTTGCTAAATTTCCGCCACCACTTCCGGAGAAGAACCCATGTCGATGTCCCGCCGTACCACGCTCGGGGTCGCCCTCGCGGCCGCCGCCACCCTGACCGCGCCCGCATTCGCGCAGGGTACGAAGCTGAAGGTCGCCGCGATCTACACGGTGCCGGTCGAGCAGCAGTGGGTCAGCCGCATCGACAAGGCGCTGAAGGCCGCCGTGGCACGCGGCGAGATCGAGTATGTGTTCAGCGAGAACGTCGCCAACGCCGACTACGAGCGCGTGATGCGCCAGTACGCCGAAGGCGGCCACCAGCTGATCGTCGGCGAGGCGTTCGCGGTCGAGGCCGCAGCGCGCAAGGTGGCCAAGGACTACCCGAAGGTCGCCTTCCTGCTCGGCAGTTCGGGCAAGCCCCAGGCGCCGAACTTCAGCGTCTTCGACAACTACATCCAGGAGCCCGCCTACCTGACCGGCATGGTGGCCGGTGGCATGAGCAAGAGCGGCAAGATCGGCCTCGTCGGCGGCTATCCGATCCCGGAAGTGAACCGGCTGATGAACGCCTTCATGGCCGGCGCGCGTGAGGTCAACCCGAAGGTCGAGTTCACGATCAGCTTCATCAACAGCTGGTTCGACCCGCCGAAGGCCAAGGAGGCGGCCTTCGCGATGATCGACAAGGGCGCGGACGTGATGTACGCAGAGCGCTTCGGCGTCAGCGATGCCGCCAAGGAGCGCAAGGTGCTCGCGATCGGCAACGTCATCGACACCCAGGCGCAGTACCCCGACACCGTCGTCGCCAGCGCGCTGTGGCACATGGAGCCGACGATCGACAAGGCGATCGCCGCGGTCAAGGCCGGCGCCTTCAAGCCCGAGGACTACGGCCCGTACTCGACGATGAAGCACAAGGGCTCGTCGCTCGCGCCGCTCGGCAGCTTCGAGGGCAAGGTGCCGGCCTCGGTGGTCGACCAGGTGCGCGCGAAGGAGCGCGCGATCGCGGCCGGCCAGTTCAGCGTCAAGGTGGTCGACAGCGCGCCCAAGGCGGGCGGCGCGCGGTGATCGCCCTGCGGGAAAGCCCGGTGGGCGCCGAGTGACGGCGCCACACCGCCGCACGCTCGGCGTGCTCGGCGGGATGGGGCCGTTGGCGACCGTCGACTTCCTCGACAAGCTCGTGCGCGCCACGCCGGCGGCGACCGACCAGGCGCACCTCCCGCTCGTCGTTCGCTTCTGCCCCGAGATTCCGGACCGGGTGGCAGCGCTGCGCGGAACCGGGGCGTCGCCCGCGGCGGCACTGGCGGCCGCGGCGCGCGCGGTGCAGGCGGCGGGCGCCGATGCGATCGTGATCCCCTGCCACACTGCCCACGTCTGGGCCGACGCGGTCGAGGCCGCGGTCTCGATCCCGCTGCTGCACATCGCCCCGCCCGCGCTCGCGGCGGCCGGTCGTGCAGCGTGCGGCGCGCCGGTCGGGCTGCTCGCCAGCAGCGGCACGCGCGAAGCGGCGCTGTATGCATCGCCGGGGCACGGCATCCGCTGGATCGAGCCGACCGCCGACGAGCAGCAGCGTTGGGTGGCGCCCGGCATCCTCGCGGTCAAGTCGGGCCGCCTCGTCGAGGCGACCCAACTGCTCGCGGCGGCCGCGCACGCACTGGTCGACCGCGGTGCCGGTGCGCTGCTGCTGGCCTGCACCGAGATCCCGATCGTGCTGGCGGACCACCCGCTGCCGGTGCCGGTCGTCGATGCCACTGCCGCCCTGGCCGCCCACTGCGTGGCCTGGGCCCTGGCATGCGAGGGTTCACCCGAGGCGGTCGGCAGCCCGCCCGCGGCGTTATCGTCCCGACGGGGAACGAGTCCAGGCTCATCCGCCACTGCCTGATTTTCCCTTCATACGTCCCACGAGGAGTCCCATGTCCCGCCTGTCCCATCACCACCCTCAGCCCCGCACCACCCGTTTGGCTCTTGCAGCGGTCAGCGCGCTCGCCTTCGTCGCGCTCGCCGGCACCACCACCACCGCCCTCGCCGACGGCACGCTCGACAAGATCAAGTCCAGCGGCTCGATCACGATCGGCCACCGCGACGTGTCGATCCCGTTCTCGTATCTGGACGACAAGCAGCAGCCGATCGGCTACTCGATGGACCTGTGCGCCAAGGTCGTCGGCGCCGTCAAGGCCGACCTGAAGATGCCGGACCTGAAGGTGGTCTACCAGCCCGTCACTGCCGCCACCCGGATCCCGCTGCTGGCCAACGGCACGATCGACCTCGAGTGCGGCTCGACCACCAACAACGCCGAGCGCCAGAAGCAGGTCGGCTACGCCGTCACGACCTTCGTCACCGCCAACCGCTTCGTGTCGAAGAAGGCCGACAACCTGAAGGCGCTGACCGACCTGAAGGGCAAGACCGTCGTGTCGACCTCGGGCACCACCAACATCAAGCAGATCACCGAGCTGAACGCTTCGCAGAACCTGGACCTGAACATCCTGGCCGCGAAGGACCACGCGGAGGCGTTTCTGATGGTCGACACCGGCCGCGCGTCGGCGTTCGTGATGGACGACATCCTGCTGGCCGGCCTCGTCGCCAACAGCGCGAACCCGGGCCAGTGGCAGGTCTCGGCGGACGCCCTGTCGGTCGAGCCGTACGGGATCATGGTGCGCAAGGGCGACCTCGCGTTCAAGAAGGTGGTCGACGGCGCGGTGATGGCGCTGATGAAGAGCGGCGAGATCAACACGATCTACACGAAGTGGTTCCAGCAGCCGATCCCGCCGAAGGGCATCAACCTCAACATCCCGATGAGCGACGCGCTGAAGAAGGTCATCGCCGCGCCGACCGACTCGCCGGACCCGGCCGCGTACAAGTAAGAAGAACGTACCGGCCTCGCCGCGGCGGCTCCGCCCCGTCGCGGCCCCCCGCCCCACCGCTGGCCGCACGGCCGGCCGGTTTGCCCGACGCATGAACTATCACTGGAACTGGGGCATATTCTTCGAGTTGTCGCCCGATGCCAGCGGCACCTACCTGCAGACGCTGCTCTACGGCCTGGGGTGGACGCTGGCGACGGGGCTGACCGCGTGGGTGCTGGCGCTGGCGCTCGGGGCCATCGTCGGCACGCTGCGCACGACGCCATCGACCTGGGCGGTACGGCTCGGCGACGCGTACGTCGAGCTGTTCCGCAACATCCCGCTGCTGGTGCAGATGTTCCTGTGGTTCTTCGTCGTGCCGGAGCTGCTGCCGCGCGACATCGGCAGCTGGATCAAGCAGCTGCCGAATTCGAGCTTCTGGACGGCGGTCGTGGCACTCGCGTTCTTCACGTCGGCACGCGTCGCCGAGCAGGTCAAGGCCGGCATCCTTAGCCTGTCGCGCGGGCAGATGGAGGCCGGCACCGCGCTCGGGCTGACGTTGGCGCAGACCTACCGCCACGTGCTGCTGCCGATGGCGTTCCGGATCATCCTGCCGCCGTTGACCAGCGAGTTCCTGAACGTCATCAAGAACAGCGCGATCGCGCTGACGATCGGCCTGATGGAGCTGACGGCACGTGCCCGTGCGATGCAGGAGTTCAGTTTCCAGGTCTTCGAGGCCTTCACCGCTGCCACGCTGATCTACCTGGCCGTCAACGGGGTGGTCGTGCTTGCGATGCGCGGGCTCGAACGTTGGGTCGCGGTACCTGGGTACATCGGGGGGAAACGGTGAGCCCCCACGCTCACTTCGTTCGCTGCCCCCCGAGGGGGCGGCCGCGCCCTGGGGGCGGCCCGGCGCGCGCGGCGATGAGCCCCCACGCTCACGCGGCTCGCTGACGACACGGGCAGATGTTCGCGACCTTCGACTTCGACGTCATCGCCCGCACCTGGCAGGTGCTGATCTTCCAGGGCCTGGCGTTCACCGCCAAGGTCACGCTGATGGCGATGGCCGGCGGCATCGTGCTGGGCACGCTGCTGGCGCTGATGCGGTTGTCGCCGATCAAACCGCTGGCGTGGCTGGCCGCCGGCTACGTGAACCTGTTGCGCTCGATCCCGCTGGTGCTGGTGATCTTCTGGTTCTACTTCCTGGTGCCCTACATCGGCGCGTGGATCATCGGCTCGGCGACTCCGCTGAGGGTCGGCGCCTTCACCTCCGCGCTGGTGACGTTCATCCTGTTCGAGGCCTGCTACTACTGCGAGATCATGCGCGCCGGAATCCAGAGCATTCCCGTCGGCCAGGCCGGCGCCGGCTATGCGCTCGGCATGGGCTATGCGCAGGTGATGGGCAAGGTGGTGCTGCCGCAGGCATTCCGCAACATGACGCCGGTACTGCTGACCCAGACTGTGGTGCTGTTCCAGGACGTCTCGCTCGTCTACATCATCTCGCTGCCCGACTTCGTCACGATCGCGAGCAAGGTTGCCCAGCGCGACGGCCGGCTGGTCGAGATGTACCTGTTCGTCGCGGTGGTGTACTTCGCCATCTGCTTGTTGCTGTCGGTCTGCGTCAAGCGGCTGCAGGCCCGCATCGCGATCGCACGCTGACCCTGGCCCGAAAGACGACCCCCATGCCCATGATCGAACTCGACCACGTGAGCAAGTGGTACGGCAGCTTCCAGGTCCTCAAGGACTGCACGACCCAGGTCGACAAGGGCGAGGTCGTCGTCGTCTGCGGCCCGTCCGGCTCCGGCAAGTCGACGCTGATCAAGACGGTCAACGCGCTGGAGCCGTTCCAGAAGGGGCGCATCACCGTCGACGGTTTGTCGGTCGGCGACCGTGGCACCGACCTGCCGCGGCTGCGCGCGCGCATCGGCATGGTGTTCCAGAACTTCGAGCTGTTCCCGCACCTGTCGATCACGCGCAACCTGGCGCTGGCCCAGGTGATGGTGCTCAAGCGCTCCGAGGACGAAGCAGTGCAGCGCGGGCTGAAGCTGCTCGACCGCGTCGGCCTGATCGCGCAGAAGGACAAGTTTCCCGGCCAGCTGTCCGGCGGCCAGCAGCAGCGGGTGGCGATCGCGCGCGCGCTGTCGATGGACCCGATCGCGATGCTGTTCGACGAGCCGACCTCGGCGCTCGACCCCGAGATGATCAACGAGGTTCTCGACGTGATGGTCGAGCTCGCGCGCGAGGGCATGACGATGATGGTGGTCACGCATGAGATGGGATTCGCGCACAAGGTGGCCCACCGCGTCATCTTCATGGACGAGGGCGAGATCGTCGAGGACGCGAGGAAGGACGACTTCTTCGGCAGCCCCCGCAGCGACCGCGCGCAGCTGTTCCTCTCGAAGATCCTGCACCACTGACGCGCCGGCGAACGGCCGCCGCGGTCGCGCGCATCCTGCTGCGCCTCGCCACCGAGCGCCTGGCGCAACGACTGACGCAGAATCGCCGCATGCCTGCGCTGCGCCTGAGCGGGATCACCAAGCGCTTCGGCGACCTGCTCGCCAACGACGCCATCTCGCTGACGCTCGAGCGCGGCGAGGTGCTGGCGCTGCTGGGCGAGAACGGCGCCGGCAAGAGCACGCTGATGGGCGTGCTGTTCGGCCACCACCTCCCGGACGCCGGCACGATAGAGGTCGACGGCCGCCTGCTGCCGCCGGGCCAGCCGCGCGCGGCGCTGGCCGCCGGCATCGGCATGGTGCACCAGCACTTCACGCTGGCCGACAACCTGACGGTGCTCGACAACGTGATGCTCGGCAGCGAGCCGTGGTGGCAGCCGTTTTCGCGCC
>JBDTUO010000206.1:0-5895 GCA_040007675.1 Rubrivivax sp. | reverse complement strand
GGCGGCACGATCGGACGGTTCAGCCGGCGCCGCCGGCGGCGAACACCGCGCGCACCCGCGCGAGGTCCTGCGGCGTGTCGACGCCGCCCCCGGGTTCGACGTCGGCGACGTGCACGGCGATGCGTTCGCCGTGCCACAACACGCGCAACTGCTCGAGCGCCTCGAGGCGTTCGAGCGGCGCCGGCGGCAGCGTCGGAAAACGGCGCAGAAAGCCGGCGCGGTAGCTGTACAGCCCGATGTGGCGCAGCGGCGCCGGATCGGGCAGGCGCGGTGTTCCACCGACCGGCGCATCACGCCAGCACGGGATCGGTGCGCGGCTGAAGTACAGCGCCCGACCGGCAGCGTCACACACCACCTTGACGACGTTCGGGTTGCCGAGCTCGGCAGCGTCGTGCAGTGCATGGGCCGCCGTGCCGACGGCACAGTCCGGGTGGGCGGCGAGCAGCTCGGCGCAGCGCGTGATCAGCACCGGATCGATCAGCGGCTCGTCGCCCTGCAGGTTGACGACGATGTCGTCGCCGTCGAGACCGAGCAGCACACAGGCTTCGGCGAGCCGGTCGCTGCCGCTGGCGTGGTCGCGGCGCGTCGCCAGTGCCGCCACGCCGTGGGCGGCGCAGGCCTGCACGATGCGATCGTCGTCGGCGGCGACGATCACGCGGCGGGCGCCCGCGCGCTGGGCGCGCTCGGCGACGCGCACGATCATCGGCTTGCCGGCGAGGTCGGCCAGCGGCTTGTCGGGCAGCCGCGTCGACGCCATGCGCGCCGGGATCAGCACGTCGAAGACGAGCGAGGACGCGGCCATCGCGTCGTCGCTCAGGGCGCCGGGTCGATGCTGCGGGCTTCGGATTCCAGCAGCACCGGGATGCCGTCGCGCACCGGAAACGCCAGCAGGTCTGCCCGGCACGACAGCTCGATGGGGCGCTGCTGGGCGTCGCGCCGGAGTTCCAGCGCGCCCTTGCAGACCGGACAGACGAGGAGCGAGAGCAGGCGGAGATCGATCGTCATGGCAGGCGGGGCGCCGGCAGGCGCGCCAGGAGGTCGGCCACGAAGGGCGCGGGCAACCGGAAGTCTAGTCCGACGACCCACACGCGGGTGCCACCGAGCGCGCGTCCGGTCAGCTTGGCGGCGTCCTTCTCGGTGCAGATCACCTCGGGCGTGCCTTCCGGCCAGGGCAGATGCTGCAGGGAAGCGTGGTCCGGCAGCGCCCGTTCAGCGATCGTGATGCCGGCGTCGCGCAGCATCGTGAAGAAGCGCTGCGGTGCCGCGATGCCGGCAATCGCCGGCAGCGGGCGCTCGGCGCGGGCGAGTGCGGCAAGTGCCGCCAACGCCTGCGGCCGCAGAGCGCGGCCGGCCGTCCACTCGGGCAGCGGCAGCGCACCGGCGAGCGCGCGCCCGGCCAGCGCGCCCGGCAAGGGCGTGCTCGGTGCCGGGGCGTTGTAGAGCACACAGGCATGGGTGGGCAGTTGCGCCGGCAAGGGCTGACGCAGCGGCCCGGCAGGCAGCCCGAGCCCGTTGCCGACGCCGCGCTCGTCGAACACCCACACCTCGAGGTCGCGCGCCAGCGCTGCGTGCTGCAGCCCGTCGTCTGCCACCACGACATCGACCTCCGGATGGCGGTGCAGCAAGGCCTGCGCGGCGGCGACACGCGCTTCGCCGACCACGACCGGCACGCCGGTGCTGCGGTGAATTAGCCAGGGTTCGTCGCCGAGCGTGGCCGCATCGCCCCCGTCGGCGGCCACCTGCACGCCGCTGCTGCGCCGCCCGTAGCCGCGCGAGACGACACCGGGCCGGCGCCCGGCGGCGCGCAGCGCCTGCACGAGCGCGATCACCGTCGGCGTCTTGCCGGCGCCGCCGACGACGAGGTTGCCGACCACGATCACCGGGCAGGGCGCGCGCCAGGCGCGCACGCGGCGCCGGCGGGCATCGGTCACCACGCGCGCGAGCCAAGCCAGGGGCGTCAGCGCCCGGGCGACGAGGGTGGGCTGCGGCCGCCACCACATGCGGCTCAGGTGGCGCGCGAGCCAGGCCCGCACGATGACGGTCAGCGGCTGGCGCCGGGCGAGGCCTGCGCGGCGAAGGTCAGCTTCACGAGCCCGGCGCGGCGCGCGGCGTCGAGCACGTTGATCACCGTCTGGTGCGCGGCGAGCGCGTCGGCCGAGATCACGATCATGCTGTCGCGGTGGCCGGCGGCGGCCGCCGTCAGTGCGGCGACGAGTTGCTCGACGCTGCGGCCGTCCACCGGCTGCCCCCGCACGCTGTAACGGCCGTCAGCGGAGACCGCGACGACGATCTCCTGCGGTCGCTCCGGCAGCGGCGCGGCGTCGGCGGTCGGCAGCGCGACCTGCAGTTCCGTGAAGCGCGAGTAAGTCGTCGACAACATCAGGAAGATCACGATCACCAGCAGCACGTCGATGAACGGGATCAGGTTGATCTCCGGCTCGTCGGGGCGCAGGCGGTGGAAGTTCATTGGATCGGGGTGGCGCGGCAGGCCGTGCGATGGTCGTGCATCACGCCGGCTGCGGGCCGCCGCGGATCGTGAAGCGCATCAGGTGCGGCACCAGGCGTGCCGCGGCGAGTTCCATCGTGAGCTGGAACTCGTCGATGCGGGTGCGGAAATAGCGGTAGAACATCAACGAAGGGATGGCGATGATGAGTCCGAAAGCGGTGTTGTACAGCGCGACCGAGATGCCGTGCGCGAGCATCTGCGGGTTGCCGGCGCCCGGCGTCTGCGCGCCGAAGATCTCGATCATGCCGATGATGGTGCCGAAAAGCCCCAGCAGCGGTGCCGCTGACGCGATCGTGCCGAGTGCGGTCAGGTAGCGCTCGGTGTGGTGCACGGCGGCCCGGCCGGCGTTCTCCAGCGACTGGCGCAACGCGGTTTCGGTGATGCGGGGGTCGGCGATGACGCTGCGCAGGCCGGCGGCCAGCACGGTGCCGAGCACCGAGTTGGCGGCGAGCTTGTTGACGACATCGACCGACGGCAGGCTGTGGCGCGTGACGCCGACCACCTCGTCGAGCAGCGTGCCCGGCGCGATGCGCGATTCCCGCAGGGAGTACAGCCGCTCGCCGATCAGGGCCAATGCAACGATCGAACACAGGATCAGAAACCAGATGGGCCAGCCGGCCGCTTGTATGATCGAAAACAAGGCTCGTCTCGGGTCAGGGTCTCTTCGGGCGCCGCGCGCGCGACCGGCGATTATGGACGATGCCTTTGGCCTGCCCCGCGCGCCGGCCCGCGCTCCACGGTGCCGCTGCGCAGTCATCCACAGACCGCGTGAGATGTCCTGTGGACAACTTTGTGGATAAATCTTGTCGGCCGGCGGCGCGCCCGGGTGCTTGGCCGCACCGGTGCCGGCAGCGACGCACAAATGCGGCGGATTTGTTCGACGGAACAGGGACTTGCGGTGAATGACAGCGATCTGACCACGGCTGTCCGCCGTTCGGCCAGCAATGACGCGGCTGTGGAGTTCTCGACCCGCACCGGTGCTGGCTCAACGCGTGGATGAGGCGGAGCCGCAACGCCTGGCGCGGCCCGCCTGGGGGGTCGCCGCGCTGCTGGTGGCCGCCGGCGAGGCGCTGGCGGCGCGCTTCGGCGCCGTCGTCGTGCGGGGCGAACTGTCGGGCTTCCAGCGCGCGTCCAGCGGCCATTGTTATTTCGCGCTGAAGGACGCGGACGGCGCGCCGGCGTTGATCAAGTCGGCGCTGTTCCGGCGCGCGGCGTCGCTGCTCGACTTCACGCCCGCGGACGGCCAGCAGGTGGAGCTGCGGGGGCGGCTGGCGCTGTACGAACCGCGGGGCGAACTGCAACTCGTCGTCGAGGCGATGCGGCGGGTCGGCGCCGGCACGCTGTACGAGGAGTTCCTGCGGCTGCGAGAGCGGCTCGCGGCCGACGGCCTGTTCGACCCGGCGCGCAAGCGCGACCCGTCGCGCCTGCCGCGCAGCATCGGCATCGTCACCTCGTTGCAGGCGGCAGCGCTGCACGACGTGCTCAGCAGTCTGGAGCGGCGTGCCCCGCAGCTGCCGGTGGTGCTGTACCCGACGCCCGTGCAGGGCCCCGAGGCGCCGGCGGCGATCGTGCGCGCGCTGCAGGCGGCGGGCAACCGCGCCGAGGTCGACACGCTGCTGCTGGTGCGCGGCGGCGGCTCGCTCGAGGACCTCTGGGCCTTCAACGACGAACGGGTGGTGCGGGCCGTCGTGGCGTGTGCGCTGCCCGTGATCTGCGGCGTCGGCCACGAGACGGACGTGACGCTGGCCGACCTTGCCGCCGACCTGCGCGCACCCACGCCGACCGCGGCGGCCGAGCTGGCGACGCCGTCACGCGACGAGCTGATCGAACGGCTGCACGCCATCGCCGCCGCGCTGCAGCGCATGCTGACCCAGCGCCTGCAGACGCAGGCGCAGCGGCTCGACACGCTGGCGCTCCGGCTCGGCCGGCCAGCGCGGGCGCTGGGGCCGCAGCAGCAGCGGGTGCAAGCGCTGGCGCAGCGACTGCGCGCCGTCTGGGCGCTGCGCCGGAGCGCAGCGGCGCTGACGCTGCCGGACCGCGACGCGCGGCTGCAGCGTGCCGTCGTCGCCCGGCTGGCGTCGACAGCGCAAGCGCTCGACGCCCGGCGCCAGCGCCTGGAGGCACTCGACCCGCATGCCGTGCTCGCACGGGGCTATGCGTGGATCGAAGGGCAGGGCGGGCGGCCGGTCACGAGCGCAGGCGGGTTGGCGGTCGGCCAGGGCGTGACCGGCGTGTGGCACGACGGCCGGGCGCAGCTGCGGGTGGAGGAGGTGGCATCGACGGCGTCTGTGCCGACAGCCGACGACGCCCTCGACTGACACCGACGCGTGGCGCCGCACGCCGCGCGGGCGCCGCCGCTGCCTACAATTCCAGCCCGACCACGAACCAAGAGGACGACCCGATGGAACACACCCTTCCGCCGCTGCCCTATGGCATGGACGACCTGGCGCCGCACTACAGCCGCGAGACGCTCGAGTACCACCACGGCAAGCACCACAAGGCCTACGTCGACAACCTCAACAAGCTGCAGCAGGGCACCGAGTTCGCGTCGATGTCGCTCGAGGAGATCGTCAAGAAGTCGTCCGGCGGCATCTACAACAACGCCGCACAGATCTGGAACCACACTTTCTTCTGGAACTGCATGAAGCCAGGCGGCGGCGGTGAACCCGCCGGCGCGCTCGGCAAGGCGATCGTGGAGAAATGGGGTTCGCACGCCGCGTTCAAGGAGGCCTTCACGAAGTCCGCGGTCGGCAACTTCGGTTCCGGCTGGACCTGGCTGGTGAAGAAGTCGGACGGCAGCCTCGACATCGTCAACATGGGCCCGGCCGGCACCCCGCTGACCACCGGCGACAAGCCGCTGCTGACGGTCGACGTGTGGGAACACGCGTACTACATCGACTACCGCAACGCGCGCCCGAAGTTCGTCGAGACCTACCTCGACAAGCTGGTCAACTGGGCGTTCGCGCAGGGCAACTTCGCCTGAATCCGGCTTGACGCGGCCGCGCAGCTCCCGCCCGCTTGAGGTGGCGCGCGCGGTTCGCGTGTGGTTCGCGTCAGGGCGTGAACGGCGCGCCGCGCAAGCGCGCGCCGACGCCCAGGTGGCGCTTGGCGAACCAGCCCTGGTTCATCTCCAGTGCATAGCGCACCGGCTTGGCCGCGCAATGCGAATCGTCGGTGTGCGGCTGCATGTCGAGCAGGTTCACGATGTGGCCCTGGTCGTCGATGAAGGCGATCGTCAGCGGCAGCACCGTGTTGCGCATCCAGAAGCAGTGGGGTCGTGGCTGCTCGTAGACGAAGAGCATGCCGGCGTTCGGTGCCATGCGCTCGCGGTACATGAGCCCCAGTTGCTGCTGCAGCGGCGTGCGTGTCACCTCGGCCACGACGCGGTG
>JBDTUO010000205.1:0-5909 GCA_040007675.1 Rubrivivax sp. | reverse complement strand
GGCGGCGTAGGCCATCGCTCGCTCACCGGACTCGAGCATGTCCTCCACATAGAGGCGAAGGTCGCGGTGCGATTCAGATGGCGACGGCATCGCGTGCGACGTAGGGCCGCAGCCGGGCACGCAGCGCGTCCTCGGTGACCAGGTCCACGCTGCGGCCCAGCAGGCCCTCCAGGTAGAACTGGAGCCCGAAATAGCGCTTCGAGGTCGCTGGCCCGTCGAACTGCACCAGCACGTCGACGTCGCTGTCCTCGCGTGCCGTGTCGCGCGCAAAACTGCCGAACAAGGCCAGCCTCACGACGCCGAAACGATCGGCCAGCACAGGTTTGTGCTGACCCAGAAGGGCGAGAACCTTGTCGCGAGTCATGGCGGGATCATGCCGCACCATGGCGGCCGGCGTCCAACACGTGGGCGCACTTGCGGGGGGAGGGGCGCGAATCGCAGCAACGACGAACCCGCGAATCCCGACACGCCGCCCATGACTCAATCGCGCCGCCGCGCGGTGCGCATCGTGATCGAATAGCGCAGTGCCGCTACCGGCGCGAGGCTGTGCTGCCAGCCCCAGCGGGCCGGGCCCTGCATTGCGTATGCCGAACGCGGCGGCAGTTCGAGCGTGACGATGGACGACCGCGCCGGCGGCCCGGCGTCGGCTCCGCGGTCATGCGGCCACGGCCGCCAGCGCAGGCGCGCCGCACTCGCGAGGGAGACGCCGACGATGTGCTCGTAGTGCGGCGCGTCGCGGTGCCAGCCGAGCGGCGCGCCGGGCGTGTATTCGCTGACCATCGCGTGCACGAAATCGACCTCGTCGATCCCGGCCCAGCGCGCCAGCCGGGTCCGCAGCCGGACCAGCGGCGGCGGCAACTCGGCGAGCGACGCGCCGAGCCCGCTCGATGTCGCCGGCGTGCGCTCGGACGCACCGGCCTCCCGCGGACGGTGATCATCGTCGGCGCCGCCGCCGTCGTCCGCCGCGCGCCAAGCGAACACCCGCCGCCGGGCAAGGTAGCCGTGGTAGCGGGCGGGTTGCAGCGGCAGCGTCCGCAGCACCGCCAGCAGCGCCCGCTCCTCGTCGGGGCCGACGAGGTCGGCGGCGAACTGGAGGCCCGGCGGCAGCCGGTCGTCGACCGCGCCGAACAGGCCGCGCTGCGCGGTATCGATGACGCTCGTCATCGAGGCGTGCCAGCGGTCGGATCGGAATCGAGATCGCGCGCCGACACGCTCCCCGCCCGGCTCAGGTCGTCGACCCAGGCGTCGAACGACGGCCCGAGCGCCGCCGGGTCGCCGCGCAGCAGCGCCGACGGGTGGAGCGTGACGAGCACGCGGCGACCATCGGCGCGGGTGAACCACTGACCGCGCGCCTTCTGCACCGGCAGCGCGTGCCCAAGCAACTGGCGCGCCGCGGTGGCGCCGAGCGCGACGATGACTCCCGGTGCGACGAGCGCGATCTCGCGTTCGAGCCAGTGCGCGCAGGCATCCGCCTCGCGCTGGGCGGCGGTCTTGTGCATGCGCCGCCGCCCGCGCGGCTCGTACTTGAAGTGCTTGACGGCGTTCGTCAGGTAGAGCGCGCGACGCTCCCAGCCCAGCCGCTGGATCGCCCGCGCCAGCAGCTGCCCGGCGGGGCCGACGAACGGTCGGCCCTCGAGGTCCTCGCGGTCGCCCGGCTGCTCGCCGACCAGCATCACGCGGGCGCCGATCGGCCCCTCGCCCCACACGGTCTGCGTCGCGTGCTCGCCGATGGGGCATTCGCGGCAGTGCGAGGCCCGGTCGCGCTCGGCCGCCCAAGCGGCGCCCCGCACTTCGACGGGCAAGGCGGCATCGGCCGCGATCGAGCGCGGAGCCGGCGCGAGCGGCACGATGCGCCGGCGCGGCACCGTCGCTGGCGCCTCGATCATCGCCGCCCGCCGCGCATTCGCCTCGGCCGCCAGCGGCGCGATCAGCGCCGCCTCCGGCAGGTTGCGCCAGTAGCGGCGCGGCATCTCGTTCTCCATTGCACGCAGCTTCAGCCGCGCCGGATTGAAGATGCTGCGGTAATAGGTCAGCCACATCGCCTCGCCAGCATCGGCCGCCGGGGCATCGGCTCGCACCCCGCCGGGTCCGAACTGCAGCGCGCGGCCGTCCCAGCGAACGCTTCGCTCAGGCGTCAGGATCGCCCAGCGCATGCCGGCGAAGCGGCGCTCGAAGAACGGCGCGTTGGTCTCGAGGATGTGGTGCTGCGGCTCGAACCACGCGACGTGCAGCGGGGTGTCGTGGCCGGGCTCGTCGACCGGGCGGAAACGAACGAAGGCGCGCATCTTGTGGATGTCGCGCCGGACCGCCTGCGCCATCCGGCGCGCGAGCGCCATCTCGGCGTCGAGCGCGTCGTGGCGCAGCGACGGCTCGTGACACAGCCGCCACAGCAGCCGATAAAGGCGTGCAAAGCGCTGCGGGTCGCGGTGCAGCACGACGTCGCGGCACAGCGCGACGAAGTCGGCCGGCACCCGCCGCGCGGCGGCGTCGGGTCCCGCATCGGGATCCCGGTCGGCCTGCGCGTCGGGACCAGCGCCAGCCTGCCCGAGCGCGGCGTCTGCGTCGCCGAACGCCAGCGGCGCGACGGCTGCGTCGCGCACCGACCAGCCCACTTCCGAGGGCGCGATGCCGTCGCGCAGCAGCACCCGCGCCGCGGCGCGGAAGCCGGCGAGGTCGGCCTCGGCGGCGAGCACGCAGCTGCGCATCGTCCGCTCAGGCGCCATCGGCCACGAGCGCGGCGGGGTCGAACAGATCGCCCTGGCGCAGCGCGGGCCGCAGCCGGCGTTCCAGTGCCACCGCGTCGAGCTCGCGGCCGGGCCGGTGATCGGAGACCTCGACGAATGGCAGCAGCGTTGCCAGCGGCACGGCCAGCCGCTGCAGATCGGCAAGGCGCAGCCGGCGTACGCGGCGCGTCGCCAGCAGCTTGTGCACCGACTTGACGCCGAGGCCCGGCACCCGCAAGAGCAGTTCGCGCGGCGCCCGGTTCAAGTCGACCGGAAAGCGGTCGCGGTGCGCCAACGCCCACGCGAGCTTGGGGTCGACGTCGAGCGCCAACAGACCGCCGGCGGGCACGATTTCGTTCGGCTGGAAGCCGTAGAAACGCATCAGCCAGTCGGCCTGGTACAAGCGGTGTTCGCGCACCAGCGGCGGCGCGGCTGACGGTAGCGCACGCGGGGCGTCGGGGATCGGGCTGAAAGCCGAAAAGTACACCCGCCGCAGCCCGTACGAGCCATACAGCGCGGCGCTGGTGGCGAGGATCGTCGCGTCATCGGTGGCGTCGGCGCCGACGATCATCTGCGTGCTCTGGCCGGCGGGTGCGAACCGCGGCGGCCGGGCTCGGGCGGCCCGGCCGTTGCCGGGCATCGAGACCGGGGTCTGCGCGCCGCGGGCGGCATCCTTGGCGTCGTCGATGTGCAGCCTCAGGCGCGCCATCGACCGCCGGATCGCGGCGCCGTCCTTCTCGGGCGCGAGCGCCGCCAGCCCCTCCGCCGTCGGCAGCTCGACGTTGATCGACAGCCGGTCCGCGTAGCGTCCGGCGAGCTCGAGCAGCCCGGCGCTCGCGTCGGGGATCGACTTCAGGTGGATGTAACCGCGAAAGTCGTGCTCCTCGCGCAGCCGTCGAGCGACCTCGACCACCTGCTGCATCGTGTGGTCGGGGCTGCGCACGATGCCGCTCGAGAGGAACAGGCCTTCGATGCAGTTGCGGCGATAGAAGTCGAGCGTCAGCTGCACGACCTCGTCGACCGTGAAGCGCGCGCGCGGCACGTTGCTGGAGACGCGGTTGACGCAGTACAGGCAGTCGTACTGGCAGTAGTTGGTCAACAGGATCTTCAGCAGCGAAATGCAGCGGCCGTCTGGCGCGTAGCTGTGGCAGATGCCACTGCCTTCGGTCGAGCCGATGCCGCGTCCGCCGCGCGAGTCGCGCTTCGTGCTCCCACTGGAGGCGCAGGAGGCGTCGTACTTGGCGGCGTCGGCCAGCACCGCGAGCTTGCGAAGCAACTGCATGGGGGCGATAGCGCCTGGCGCGCTCAGATTAAGAAAGACTGTATGAATATACAGTTTCGTGTTGGCCCCGACTAGGGCCTGTTCACGCTACGGGAAGGGACCGCGTTGTGACCAGAAAGACCGCAGGCAAGGCGCAAACCGTAGCCGGGTTGTCACCCGGCGAGGATTTGCAACGCCCGCATGCGGCCTTTCTGGCCACAACCCGGAGGGAAGGCCTGCCCGGACGGGCCACTCGTCGTTGCATCGCTTGCCCGCACGTCAGTGCGGGCTGCGCGCTGTGCCTAGATTGGCCCGTCCGGGCAGGCCTTCGCGGCCCTTCGCGTAGCGTGAACAGGCCCTAACGCGGGGTCATCGTCTGGCGGCGGCTGCAGCCCGTTCAGCGGCGGCCCGGCACGGATAATCCGCCGGTGCAGCCGGCCCCCGCCCCGACGCCGTCTCGCCCGGCGCCCTACCTCGACCTGATCCGCTGGAATCGCCCGGCCGGATGGTTGTTGCTGCTGTGGCCCGGGCTGTCGGCGCTGTGGATCGCCGCCGATGGTTTTCCGGGCTGGCACCTGCTGGCGGTGTTCGTCGTGGGCACGGTGCTGATGCGCAGCGCGGGCTGCTGCGTCAACGACGTCGCCGACCGCGACTTCGACCGCCACGTCAAGCGCACCGCGACGCGGCCGGTGACCACCGGCGAGATCACGCCACGGGCCGCGCTCAGCTTCGGCGCGCTGCTGGCCGCGGCCGCGTTCGTGCTGGTGCTGACGACCAACCCGCCGACGGTGTGGCTGTCGTTCGTCGCGCTGGCGGTCACGCTGCTGTACCCGTTCGCGAAGCGAATGGTCTCGATGCCGCAGGCGGTGCTCGGGGTCGCGTTCAGCTTCGGCATCCCGATGGCGTTTGCCGCGGTGCTCGGCGGCACCTCGTGGGACCCGCGCGCGGTCGCGGACGCGGTGCCGAGACACGCGTGGGCGCTGCTGGCCGGCAACCTGTTCTGGGTGCTGGCCTACGACACCGAATACGCGATGGTCGACCGCGACGACGACCAGCGCATCGGCATGAAGACATCGGCGATCACGCTCGGCCGCTGGGACGTGACCGCGGTGATGGGCTTCTACGCCGCGTTCATCGCGGTCTGGGCGGTGATCGGCCTGCGGCTCGGCATGGGCCCGTGGTACCTGCTGGGGCTCGCCGCAGCGGCGGCGCAGGCGCTGTGGCACCTGACGCTGATCCGCGATCGAACGCGCGCCGGCTGCTTCCGCGCGTTCCGCGCCAACCACTGGGTCGGGGCGGCGGTGTTTGCCGGCGTCGCGCTCGACCTCGCGCTGCGTTGATCGAGACGCTAGCCGCGCGCGCGGCAGCCCGGCGGCGGCCTCAGCCGCCAGCGTCGAAGGCGTCGCCGAGTTCGCGCGCGCGCCGCTGGGCCGCGAGCATCGCCTCGACGAAACGGTCGCGCACGCCGGCCGCCTCGAGCACCGAAATGGCCGCGTGGGTGGTGCCGTTCGGCGACGTAACCTGCTGGCGCAGCGTGGCCGGTGACGCCGTCGACTGCGCGGCCAGCGCCGCCGCACCGCCGACCGTCGCGATCGCCAGCGCGCGGCCGCGTGCGGCATCCAGCCCCATCGCGCCGGCCGCCACCGTCATCGCCTCCAGCAGGTAGAACACGTAGGCGGGGCCGGAGCCCGACAGCGCTGTTACGGCGTCGAGGTCAGCTTCCGAGGCTACCCACAGCGTGGCCCCGGTAGGCGCCAGCAACCGCTCGACGATTCGCCGTTCGTCAGCACTCACTTCTGCACTGGCGAACAAGCCGGCGATGCCTTGCCCGATGAGGGCGGGCGTGTTCGGCATCGCGCGCACGATGCGGCGGCTGCCGGTGGCGCGCGCGATCGCGTCGCTCCGCACGCCGGCCATCACGCTCA